>JBOFKH010000051.1:0-1038 GCA_051657225.1 Alphaproteobacteria bacterium | reverse complement strand
AGAGGTTTCAATAATATTTTTCGAAAATCTTATGCGGTTTTGAATTTAGATATTCTTGCAAATGCTTTAGACAAGGGCGTGATGAAAAAGGGAGAGCCTATTTCAGCTTCTGCTTTGAAAAAAGCAGGCGTTCTGACCCGTACACTTGATGGAGTTCGCATCCTTTCTCGTGGCAAGGAATCTTTTAAACATTCAGTTATTCTCGAAATTTCTGGAATTTCCAAAGAAGCACGTAAAGTTGTGGAAGAAGCTGGTGGCCAAATTAAATTAATTGGTGCTTAAGGCTCGTATGCTAATAGCTTATTTTAAATGAAGTAATTGTATTGACTTTATTTGAATATTTGGCATTCTTTAATTAAGATGGTTTTTGTTTCCAGAGGATATAAAGAGCAATTTCGGCCATTAGTGTCGATTTAGAATGATGTTTCGTTTTTCTGTTAGAAGAACGTGCTAAGATAGTTTCGCACCTGGTCGTTAACGGGCCCTATGATGGTCACAAGGGCCATGGTTTGTAGAAGAAGAGAGGATGGAATGATCTGGCGGCAGGCCTTCCATTTATCTGTGGCTACGGCAAAAGGCTTGAGGTGGGAGAGTCTGGCTCATAGAAGTTTGAGTATTTTTTTACCGCGAGCACCCACTTCGATGGCGAGGATGCGTCGGGTGAGACGAGATACAGCAGTCCATATCCACAATTTACGCTCTTTTTTTTAGTATAATGCCACATCTCATCAATCTTAATGAGGTCGATCCCATCAAGGGCCTCTGGGAGCGACCCTTTGATTTATTGCATCAATTTTTTCCCTTCATCCCGAATCCAATGCATCACGGTCGAAGCATTTACACTAAGGATACGGCCAATGCTGCGAAGCTCCATATTTTCTGTATAAAGACGCAGTGCTTGAAGCTTTATCTCAGGTGGGTAGCCTCGACCATGGGTATTTGTAAAATGGTAACCGCACCCAAGGCAGCGATACCTTTGTTTCCCCCGCATTTTGCCACTTTTTCGATAGTCTAATGAACTGCAGCGTCGACAATGCA
>JBOFKH010000050.1:0-1775 GCA_051657225.1 Alphaproteobacteria bacterium | reverse complement strand
GTGATGGGCTCTGGAGATCGGTAACGCCGATATTCCCGCGTACCACCACCAGGATGCCCGTAGAGGTGCCTTATAGTGGCCCCATCTGTCAAGACCATCAAACGAAGGATTTAACTCAACCTTCGCACTTAATAAATCTCCCTGCGCCCTTGCTAAATCCGGCTTGAGGTTCTATCAAGAAGGTTGCGTTACGTTTTTAGGCGCATTGAAGCAGTCGGTTTTTCAGTGACACTGGCAGTGCCGCCATAAAAGCCTCGAATAGTGCCTCAAGTTCCGTCACGTTGAGCGAAAATTTCTCCCGGACAGTCTCTAAAAATATTGTCGTCAAAAGCCTCAACGCCTCAATCCACGCAATGTCGGGTAATTCGTCGCAGGTTTGGTAAAACAGACCTCCAATAGTTCGGTCGTCTCGCTCAATTCTATTTGTCAGAGAAAGCATCATGTATCTTGCAAAGACCACCGCCACATACGCCGTCATCGCATCATAATTGATGGATTTGCACTCTTTTGTCAGACGCAAAAAAGACTTACAAACTTTAAAGAACACCTCAATGTCCCATCGCTTTCCATAGATACGGATGATCTCCTCTTCCGATAAGGAGGTATCCGTTGATAGGAGTACGAGGTATTCCTTCTTGTTGTTCCTATTTCGGACAAATACAAGTCGGGCAGGAGTTGATTCTTCTCTGTCACAGCTGCAAACGTCCACTTCTACCGATAGCAGATAACGGGAACGACCCCGGCGTTTTTGATTTTGCCTGTAGATTTGTGTCGCGGGAAGCATTTCTCCTTGGTAGCGATAATGAATCTTCGATGTTTTTTTGACCATTGCAACGACATCCAGCCCCTCTTTTTTTATGGACAAGATGGCACTGGGTGATGAAAACCACGAATCAAAAAGAACGTAGGAAGCCTTAAGACCGGATTTGAGAGCAAAGCGGATCATCTTGATCATGGCAACAGGAGCTGTCCCCTGTGCCATTTGTCTTCGCTTATAGCCGCAAGTGCGTTTATCCATGTCCAGAGCTTCACGAAAGCGATTCTTCGCCTTCTCTGAGGATAGAAGGCAGGAGTTCACAGGAACAAACGTGTTGCCGTCACTCCAACCCAAGGTCAGCATTCGAAAACCACGAATGTAAATCTTCTTCGAATGGTCGTAAACCCGGCACAAAAGCTCAACGGCCTTGGAGCGATTACGTTCATAGGGAGAATCATCGACGATAAAGACATTGACCCTATCCTTGTCGGTAAGCCCTACAAGCTTGTCATTGACTATGAGAGCTGCGAGCGAAGTCGTAAAACGCATCCAGTTGATATGACAGGAATTGAGAAAACGATAGAAGGTATCCTTGGCGACGTCTGTGCAAAGCCCCGATTCGAGCTCCATAAAAAGAGTTTTATGGCTAAAGGCCAGAGAGAAAAGCTTTTGAAAAACAGTTGCTACCGGAATACCTTTTGTCTTGCTTGCTCCAACTCTGCGTAAAATATCGGCAATCTTAAAAGAGCGAAGAAAGGCTTCTATGGTTGAAGAGATATTCCCCTCAAAGTACGTTGTCTGTGTTATGCTTTTCATGGCATGGACCTCCTGGGTAGTTGTCTTGTGACGATACAATTTTACCCTAAATGGACTCCATGCCGCTTCTTTTATATTGATCAATGCACTGATATCAAAGCGTTATAACGCTTTTTTTACTGCGAAGGTTGAGTTAAAGCCCCGCCCCTTGCCGCAGCGTTCATTAGGATAGTCGTCACCCCCCGCCTCAACTAAATAAGCG
>JBOFKH010000049.1:0-4165 GCA_051657225.1 Alphaproteobacteria bacterium | reverse complement strand
CTTCCAGGCGACGTGCCTGCTCCTGCCTGAAGGTTTGCATGGAATTTTGGCGCGCTTGTTCAAGCTGGCGATCCTCTTCCCTGCGGAGTCTCTGGCTTTCTTCCAGGCGACGTGCCTGCTCTTGCCTGAAGGTTTGCATGGAATTTTGGCGTGCTTGTTCAAGCTGACGTGCTTCTTCCCTGCGGAGTCTCTGGCTTTCTTCTAGGCGACGTGCTTGCTCCTGCCTGAAGGTTTGCATGGAATTTTGGCGTGCTTGTTCAAGCTGACGTGCTTCTTCCCTGCGGAGCCTCTGGTTTTTCTCCAGGTGAGCTTGCTCTCTGGCGTGACGCTGTTGTTGTTCATAGCGCAATTGCTCGGCATCCTGCTGGGCCTTGCGCAGGCGTTGCTGCATGGCTGAAAGCTCTAGCTTCCGGCGCCGGTGGCTCTCATCAATTTGACGCTGGAGGCTTAGAAGGCGTTGGTGGCTTTGATTTTTTTGGCGCATTTGGCGTTGAAGTTCTTGAACTTCCAGCTCCCGTTGCAATTGGTTTTCTGCCATTTGACGCTGAATATCAATCAATGTTGGGTTTTGATAGTCATCTTGATAGTAACTCTCATAATAGGTAGGTGTTTGCACACTCCCTTGGTAGACACATCCTGATAACGAAACAGCGCCCAACATCAGTAAAACTGCTTTTTTCATAGCAAATTCCTTAAGCTATTTTTTCATACCTCCAAGCATTTTATGGATGGGAGGGGTGAATGCAAGTTAATTCGTGTATGTCTGGCATAATACTTGGAATTTTATAGGCCGTAGGCGTGATAGGCTTGTCTTCAAATCTTCCGGTTTTTTGACCCTCAACCAAGGCAAGGGAGCCCAACGTTTGGCTGATTTGAAGGTTCGCATTCCCTTTAGCTTCCCACAATAAAGAGGGAAGGTTATGCTGAAACCCTTGAATCAAGTGTTCGCACTTTGAACAAGGTATATGATAAGTCGAGATGCCTAAAGCCACAGCTTCGATGGTTGCGCCTGGGTGCAAAACGGCAATGGATCGTAATAACCCGGGCAATTTTTTTTGAAGACTCAATAACAAGAGCGCTTCAGAATCTAACGCATTATCTTTCCATCCGCCACGGGCAATTTTTTGGCGAAGTTTTTCTTCCATGGCAACTCCCATGGGGATGCTTATTTTTGAAAATGGAAGTTGATCAATGGTTGCTTTTTCTTGAAGGGTAAGCATATCATGACGCGTATTGACCAGCCGGTGTTGCTGCTTGAAGCCAAGGTCCTTTACGGCGAAAAATTTACCTCCGGAAAGAAAAATATCCTCAAGGGCGAAACGTAGCACACCTAGCCTGTCCCTCAGATGAAAATTAACCCATCCAGCTGCAAGATTGGGAAGTTTGTCAGGATCTTTAAGCCCTAGTTGTGTCATTTTCTTAATTTTTCTCAAAAATCTTTCATCATAATTTGATTGAACGCTTTTGAATGGGAAAGAAAAAGACCGTCCGTTATAGGTGTAGCTAGCTGAAGCAGACCCACTGCTTAGGTAAGTAACACGCGGGCGAATTTCGTGGATTTGAAAGCGTTTGGGTTCGTGGCCTAGGGTGCCAGTGGTGGCAACGCTGACGGGTTCTTTTTTTTCATTCTCTCTTAGTTTTACAGGGGGTGCAGATGGCTGCGGCGCAGGAGCAGTGATATCCTCTTCATACTCGCTGCTTGAGTCACTTTCTTCTTCAACGACAACCTTTTTCTTAGCTTGGGGGTTTTTCTTTGAAGCTTTGCCTTTTTGTTTTTTTGGGGGGCCTTTTTTGCTTTTATCTTCTCCTTTATCTTTGCTTGGTTTCACGGCCTTTTCAACTTGGGGAAGTGGCAAGTGCAATCCTGATTCTATATGCTCTAAAAGAGAAGGGCCCGACGGCGTTAAAACATAGCTTTGAAAAAGCCTGATCTTTGTGTCTGTGTCATAAAAATCAAAAGGTTTAGAGTTAGTGTTAATAGCTTTGCGATGGGCAATAACTTGTTCAGCAAAAAATGGAATCTTTGAAGAAATTTTTGTCGTCTTTTCTGGCAAAAGAAAATATTGCCCATCTATCCCTTCAACAATTCTCTCCAAATTGTTTGCAACGGATGGATGTTTTATACTTCGTTTCTCAAAAAGTTCTAGAATTGGCTTTTCCCAGTGGTTGGCCAAGATTTCGCATTGTTTATAAATAAATAACCCAATGGAGAGCTCTTCGTTATAAAAGCGGATCTTAGCGTAATTCTTTAAATCCCCTTTGCAAAATTCAAGGAAGTTAGCCACCTCTGGAACAAGGCGAGAAAAGAATTGCTGGAGCGATGTTTCGTGTTCAGGTTCTAGGGAAGTAAGATTTGCGTAAGATTTAAGGCTTTCAGCAAGAAAATTCCAGCATAAGTAAGAAACAAACATATCACTGTATACACTCAGGATATATTTTTTTTGCGCAGACTCTTGTTGCCTAGCTTTAGAAAGCCCATTAGGAATCTTGATATCTTGCCAACGAACAGGCATTGCTATTTTTGTTGTAGAATCGAAACGTTCTTGGATTGAAAGGCTTTCATTTTTAAGTTTGTTGAGGATTGATAAAACCTCATCTCGGCGTGTGCTTGCCAGGTGGTGCATTTGCTCCCACGCATCCAAAATTTGTCGATCGTTTAGAGGATATGTTACAGATTCCTCATCTGTGGATGGTGACGTCAGCGTTGAAGATTTCAGATATGTTTCCTCATGCTCCTCTTCCATTCCAAAAGCTGCTGAAAAACAGATAAACCCCATCAGGGCTAAACGAGACCAAGATTGCATTGCTATAACCACCAAATAACAAAATATTATTTTGTATAGTCATTAAAAAAATTCTTATTGTCAATATTTAATGGATATTTTTGATAGAATCTGGAGGCAAGCTGAGGGAATAGCTGTTTTTTTTAAGATCAGCTCACTTTCGGCCAACAGCGCAAGGGCCTCATACAGCTGATCCATAGACCATTTTTTAAGATGTTCTTGAAAGATGGGGCGTTGTTTAAAGAAAACCGGCGGGCTTAGCTTTCCCATAGCGCCCTCAAAGGAGTCTCCCTGGTGGAGCAAGCCTTTCACCTGAAGCAGCGCCAAAAAATGATACACACTTTGGCGAATGCGCAACAATAAATCAGAAAATTCAAAAGGCGTTGAGCCTAACAGCAGGGCCAGTTTTTCAGGATTTTTTTCCGATAAGATATAAGCGAAGTCTCCAAAATCTGTTTCCGTTTGCACAAAGGCCAAGCAATCTTCTGGAGAGGTCGGTTGAGGCGCGTCCCCGCCGTAGGCCAGCACCAGCTTCGTTACGAAATCCCGAAACCCACCAATTGGCAGAGATCTTGCGAAAACACTGATCCAAGGCTTCGGAATGGAGAGGCTTGGCTCTGCTTGAATGGCTTTGGCTAGAAGTGTTGCTTGTTGCTCTGGCGTCAGGCTATAGCACGGGGTTGCGATAAGCCCTGGGTGTTTTTGAAACAGCACCGCCAGCTTGCTGGTGGTCCGTAAAGAAGCTCCGTATAACAGCAAGAAAGGAGCATCCAGGTCTTGGCCGGTTAAAAGAGGCTCATAACGAGGCGCGTTCCGGTCTTGCACATCCTCAATCACCACGCATGGGCGCTGCTTGGCAGGGGAAAAAGAAGAAAACAGGTCAGGGCGGCCAAACCCTAAGGGGTTTTGAAGAAACTCTTTTTCTGATACAAAAATGCCATTTCCCTGGGCTGCAACCGTTTGAAAGATATACGCTTTCAGCTCCTTGTCTGTTCCATAGCATAGCAGACCCTGGTTAGATGTTTTTTCCAGAACATGAAAAAGGTCCAGCCCCCAGGCTTCTACTTTCACCGTGCCGCTTGTCCTTTTTTTTGCTTCCGCAGGAAGACAGCCAGGTCCAGGCGGATCAAATCTGCCATGGTGCGAAGGGCATGCATTTCTGATGCAGTTTGGGAAACGGTGTTCGAATAAAACTGTTCTTCCACAAAGTTATAGGATGCATAGGTGGTGAGGGTCTGTTGGTGAGCAACCTTACCCGTTGCCTTATGCACCAGCTGATAGGAAGCTGTTAAGGCATGGCGCATCCGGATGGTGGTGGCATCTTTTTGAATCCCCAGCTGCTGGGGTGTGTCCGTCAAGTGAACCTTCAGAGTATAAAGTGG
>JBOFKH010000048.1:0-7115 GCA_051657225.1 Alphaproteobacteria bacterium | reverse complement strand
AACACTGTATTGGAGGTAAATTTCTCTCCTTTTTTCGCAAGGCCAAGCAGATAAAGAAGGTGAGCGGTTGGGAACAACGTTCGTTTTTTTAATTTGAGGGTTTTATAGTAAGGTTTTTTGAAAACAACCTCCCCAACTTGGTTTGCATCCAAACGAACAACTCCTCTCAGATCGTCTTCCACAACACCGCCCACTTCTCGGCGCATGTTAAAACGAAAATCACGACCATTCTTGGATTCCCACGTCACATAATTCCATCGAATTTCTTGGCTTTCTTCCTCAGGGGTTGAGATCCATAATTCAGAATTTTGCTGAAGGGTCCACCCGGAACATGTATCTTGAAATTCTACCACCATCTGCCCTTCAACATCTGTCATGTTGCTTGTTGAGGCCACAGGCGCAAGAGAGAGCGTATAATAAGCTTTATATGATGCAAGAGGAGCCGAGGAAAAGCTGGCCAGTTTCTCAGCCATTCCCGAAAAGGAAGCAAGAAAAGCAACAGGCAAAATTAGATACCGCAACATCAGGAATAAATGCAACAAAACTTTCTCCAAAAGGAAATCTTCCTCTTTTCATGTACGCATTTATTGACGAAGAATCAAGTAAAAAGAAAGACTAAGCCAAATTTTTGAGTTGTTTCTACACAATCCTATTCAACAGAAAATCCCCCGTTTTACCGGGGGAATTGCCTCACAAAAAAAGAAGCCAATGTTTTATTTTCTCTCACCAAGCAGGTGCAGCAATGAGATAAAAATATTGATAAAATCCAGATATAAGCGAAGGGCTCCCAAGACAGCCATTTTCCCTTGGGATTCTGAATCTGCTCGCTCTGCGTACATGCTCCGGATAGTTTGGGTGTCATAGGCGGTCAGCCCTGTGAAAACCAGTACCGTTGCAATAGATAAGATGAAGTGCAACCCTGTGCTCTTGAAAAAGAGATTAACCAAAGATGCAATCACAATACCCACGAGACCCATGAATAAGAAAGATCCCATCTGGGACAGGTCACGCTTTGTTGTGTAGCCATAAAGGCTCATAGCCCCAAAAGTAGAGGCCGTAATGAAAAAGACGCGAGCCAAGCTTTCCAAGGTAAACATAGCTGCAATGGAGGCGATAGAAACACCCATACAGCCCGCGTAGACCCAAAACAGGATCTGAGCAGTGGAAAAACTGATTCGATTAATAGAAGCACCTAGAGCCATGGCAATTCCCAAAGGAGCTAAGAGAAAAACCCAAAAAAGCGGCGTCCCCACCACAGTTGCAAAAATAGATGGATTCGAAATAACAAAAAAGGCTACAGCACCTGTCAAGCCAAGCCCCAAAGCCATATAGTTGTAAACCTTCAGCATGTAAGAGCGCAAGCCCTCATTCAAAACCGTATCTTCTTCAAATCGCTGCACAATATTCTGATTTACGCGACGTACCATGTTTGATTTCCTTTAATTATAAACGATGAGGTACCCCCACTCACACCGCCTATTGTAATAAAAAAATCCCCCCTTTGCAAGAAAATGTACGCGTTTATGCGCGCTCATAGCACATGAGACTGAGTAGCCTTGAAGGCTGTAACAAAAGCAAAACGCCTAAATCATATTTTGTTTTTGAAAAATTTATATTTTTTTAGTTGGGATCCTTTAACAGGACCCCAACCCAATCTTAACGGCTGAGGTAAATAAGGGGGACCTCTAAAAAACCGTTAAGAAGCTCTCAAACTCTTTTGAGCAAAGAAAATCACCCAAGAAAATTTTAAACGCTTTAATTCCTAAAAAGATCCAAAAAATGATCTAATTGAAAATCAATTTAAAAAAAACAAAACGGTTTGTCAATTGTTTTTTTAAATTCGTCGCTAGCACTTAATTGGCATTTTCAGAAAAATGGGCCCAGGATTTTGATGCATGGAATAAAGAAGAATGTTGCATTGAGCTTACTAAATCCATTGCAACGCCTTTACAATGTAAGACACACCTGCTGCGCTGTCGCTTATAAGACAGCGCAGAAAAATTGATAAAGCCCCACACCTTGGAGTGCTTCTCCAAAGGGACCTGTGGGATTGAATTAAGGCTCCATCTCTCGCTTAAAATCCTCTTTCGCCAGAAGATGGTGTCCTATATAGCGTGTATTTTGGATTTTTAGCTAAAAAGCTTATCCTCAATGTGAGTATAATGTGAATCTCTCTTGTAAGATCCAGAACCCTCCCCCAGTCTTCCTAATTGGTTGGAAGCGGGGCAAGCTTCTCCCTGTGGCTTAGAGCATTTTTCAGGAGAACCTCCTTCTGGCTCAAAAATCCTGAAGCTTATCTGTTGAGAAGTCTTTTCACCCGCAGGTGTACGATCAACTGTAAAAATACCATCACTTTTGAAATGCTGAAGGGTATGCTCAACTTTCCACTTCCATTTCGAGAAAAACGGTTCCGATTCCGCTATACAACGTTTAAGCGTTAAGGGGCTTGCCTGAAAAGAAAGATTCTGATTATATGTTTCAGAAAATTTTGTTTTACTAGATTCGTTAAACAAAACATACTCAACAGAACTGTCTGTGTTTTCATTTTTGTAAAGCAGGGGAAAATGCTTTCTAATTGTCTCCTTCCCATACTCTCTTTGTATTTCCGCATAGAGGCTGACTTTTTGAGAATTTGCAGCCTTTGAAGGGTAATAAACGCCTTCTTTATCATCGTAAGCAGACTCATCTTCAAATTTATGCAAGACTGAATACCCTGGTGCTGTAACGGATAATAAAAACAATGCTGCTGCCAGTTTTATAGAAAATTTCTTTTGCTTGATCATGAATAGTACCTCTCGGTCAAAATATAAAGTTAACCAGTTTTGTTGACTTTAAGTAAACAAACCTTCTCACATGGCGAAAGATTTGCGCTCTGAACGATCATGATATACTGAAATTATTCTTAAATAAAAGAAGAATTTATTTCAAATTTTACAAGGAAAGAAAATAGGGCTAACGCTGATCCAGTTTTAGCTCAATCCTTCGGTTGCGCGCCAGATTTTCAGGAGAAATTCCAGCATCAATGGGGTGGAATTCTGCAAAGCCAGCTGCTGCTAAATGGGCGGAGGGGATCCCCTGGCTAATTAAAAATTTTACCACAGAAAGGGCCCTTGCGATGGAAAGCTCCCAATTGCTCTTAAACTTTGCGCCAGATAACTTGATGGGCAAAACGTCTGTGTGACCATCAACCCGCAAAACCCAAGGAATATCATTGGGAATTTTTTGAGAAATTTCTTTCAACGCAAGGGCAAGCTTTGCAAGCCTTTTCTCACCTTCTTCCCCCAATTTTTCAGAGCCCAATCCAAATAGCACTTCGGATTGCACCACAAAGCGGTCTCCAACGACACGAATATCTTCCCGGGAGCCAAGGGTTTTTCTCAATTTTCCAAAGAACTCTGAGCGATAGGCCGCAAGCTCTTTAACCTTTTCTTCCAAAGCGAGTTTAAGTTTAGCTTGCAGCCCCTCAATTTCAATTTGCTGATGCTTGCCCGTTGTTTCAGATGCATTTAACACCTTATTTAAGCGCTGAAGCTGATCATTCAGCTGTTGCAATTGAGCTTGGGTAGACTCGAGCTTTAACATAGACTGAGTTTTAGAAGCTGTCTCTTCGGAAAGCAGGGTCAAAAGCCTTCCCTGTTCCCCATGCAATTGATCAACGTGCTTCCTCAAATCAGCATTTTTTCTCTTCTCTAAACCCAACATATCAGAGAGTTTTTGAAATGTTTCTTCAAGGGAAGTCAGGGATTGTTCGCGATTTTGCAACGCGTCACTCAGGTAAAATTGCGCCAAGATAAAAACCATCAATGTAAACAAAATCACCAACAGAAGCGCAGACAGAGCATCCACAAAGCCCGGCCAAATATCAAAGCCAATACTATTTTTTCTGATAGTCTTCAAAGAACAGTCTCCCCTGTTTTTAAGCCCCTGATCCCGCTATTCATACAATTTTACCCTATGAAAGTAAAGCATATCAAATTGAAAAGGTCGAGAGAGAGAAAGGCTAGAGAAGGAACACTGCGCTAGACCAAGAATGGAGCATCGGAGACGGCAATGCCGCCCCCCAGAAAAATGGATGCATGCTTTTCAGTTTTTCTGTTTCACAAAAAATCAAAAAGCCCACCCCCTCTTGCTAAAAAGCTTAGGAACCAGCACGAGCAGCGCCGTTTGGAGCACCTTGGGAGGAAGAAGTAGTTTTCATGCCTTCTTTCGCCTCATCCAAATATTCACGAAAACGCTTTGCGTAGATGTCTAGAACGCGCGCCGTCGACTGATTCAGCATCTCCGTTACTTCCCGGCTATGGCGAAGCGCTTTATCCACATGGGTTTTGACAGCTTCTGTCTGATGACCCATTTTTTCATGGTTTACGCCTCCATTCCCCATAGAAGAACGGGCTTGGGTATTCATCTCCTCAAAGAGATGTTTGAGATACTGGCTGTTCAGCTGCAAAAGATTCCGCATCATTTCAGCAGAAGCTTGTTGGGCTGTGTTAAGGGCCTCAACATTTTTTTTGTGGGTTGCCATCATCGTATCAAAATTTATACCAGGCATTTTAAATGCTTGGTAAAACGAAGAAAAATCTGGCCCTCCAAACATATAATCTTGCTTTTGTTCGTGTTTCGAAGACATTGTTGCTCCTCCCCATGACATTTTTTAGTTATTTTCACTTAGGGGAATTATGCATCAAACAGGAGAAAAAATCAATTTATTTTCCCTAACTCCCAGGACAGCCTTGCTAAAAAATGATTTGAGATAAACGTTGCTTTTCTCTGCTTAATGCGCCGCTCCATACCCGATTTCAATAAGGGCATCTCGCAATGCCTTGATGCTGCGCGGGCCATAGGAGCCGCCGCCATGGGGGACGAAGGTTCCGCCGATGGTTTTGCCTTGCCACTTCAGTGTTCGGTGAGATCCACCACTGCGGTTATCTGGAACTTCACCCCCAAGATGTCCCCACAGCGTTTTGAATTCTTCGAAACGAACATTTTGGTTCTTTGAAGTGCTAAAAATGGCCTCATGAATTTTAAAATGTTTTCCCTTTAATAGAATTTTCTGCGAAGGAGGAAGCGCCACCGGAGCCGCAACAGGAGCAAGAGGCTTTTCAGGATTCTTCACCGCAGGCGTGGTATCTACGGCTTCTGCTTCCAATTCCAGCCCGACTGCTTTTTCTGCTACAGGCAGGCTCGTGTTTATTTCAACCACGGGCTCAGCCACAGGCGCCGGTTCCGGAACAAAAACTTTTTGTTCAGCAAGCACAACAACCTTTTTAGCTGGTTTGGGAGCCTTTGGTTTTTGTTTTGTTTTCGTTATTTGAACCGCAGGCTCTGGTTGCAAACTAGGTTGCTGAATGAGGGGAAGCTTTTTCAAGAAGTCTGGGATTTCAAGCTCTGGGAGCCTGGCGTTTGAGCCATAGGGGCGTCCCGTCATGTCTTGATATTCAAAGGGTGTCCAATAGGTGCTTGTCTTGTAAGAGGATTTATAAAAAGTAGAATAATCGTGCGTAACATAGGGGCAGCTTGGATGCAGATAAGCTTCCATCAAATCCAAATCAAGGCCTCTGTAAAAATTATCTTGTACATCTAAAATGGCTTCATCTGGATGACCTAAGTCTGTCTCAAGGCCACGCATCCGATCCCAAAGGGTTGGGGAACAAGCAATCCAACATTTTATTTTATAGGGAAGCTCTCGCATCTTGGTGAAAGAAAGCAGCGTCAAAAGCGCATCAACTTGTGTTTGATAAATATCGGTTGACAGGCGAGACATAATTTTTTCTTCTTCCCAGAGGTCTTCATAGCGCTCTGGATGGGTTCTCCCCTGAAAATAAATCTTATTATTGTTGCCAGGCAATGCTTGTTCTTTTTTGATGAATTCAATCTTTTCTTTTCGAAGTCTTAAAAGATCCAGCCGCATGGAGAGCAAATTTTGAATCGTTCTTTCCAGCAAATCAGGCTGTCGCTTCGTTTTTTCCAGCCTATCCATAAGGATCCGAAGTTCAGAAATATTTTTCTCACCAACGCGTGAAACTTGGCTTAGGTCCACATCAGGCATGCTCTGAAAGCTCTTTTGCAGCGCATTACAAACTTCTTCTGTATGAATAATATTGCCTTCAACACGGCCTTTTAACCGATTCCATGCGCTTTCATCATAAAAAGATGGGTTGGTGGGGAGTGCAGTCGAAAAATTGACAAGCGAAGCATTTAAACAAAAAGGCAAAAAAGTGAATAAAAATCTGTTTAATTTCATGAGGGCATTAAATCCAAAAGAATTCCAAAAAATCAGATATAAAATATGACCAAAAGTCAAATTAGTCAACCATTTTTTATTCCCAGGGTTTAAGAAGTCTCGAATGGCCTATAGCTGTCCTGGAACTTGGCTCTTGCACAAGAGGAAAGGGTTCGTTATAAAAGGGGGTAAGGATTCATGATGTGTGGATCCTAATGTCTCACGCAGCCTTTTTTCTAGTGGCTTTTTGAAAAGAAAAGCTTTCTTTTGGTTGCGGCAGTTTTAACTGGAAAAAAAAGGAAATATAATTACCCAATGTCTGTTTATAATTTTACACTCAAGCAATTGTTAGAATCCGGAATCCATTTTGGTCATACGACCCGTCGTTGGAATCCTAAGATGAAGCCCTTCATCCACAGCCAACGAGGCGGCATCCACATCATCGACCTCAAGCAAACCTACAACCTGCTGGGAAGAGCACTCCACGCCGTTCAAGAGGTGGTCTCCAGAGGAGGGCGGGTTTTGTTTGTGGGAACGAAGCGCCAAGCGAGTGAAAAAATTAAAGACACAGCGTTGAAGTGCGGCCAATACTATATCAACCACCGTTGGTTGGGGGGAACCCTCACAAACTGGAAAACCGTGTTGCATTCTATTAAGCGCCTTAAGGAGCTTCAAGAAAAGATCAATAAGGGTGAAGTGAAGGCCTATACCAAAAAAGAACAACTTTCTTTCATGCGTGTTTATCAAAAGCTCGAACTTTCTTTGGGCGGCATCAAGGACATGGGGGGAACACCAGATCTCGTGTTTATTATTGACACCAATAAGGAAGCTATTGCCATTCAAGAAGCTCGCAAGCTTAACATACCTGTGATTGCCATTGTCGATACAAACTCAG
>JBOFKH010000047.1:0-13445 GCA_051657225.1 Alphaproteobacteria bacterium | reverse complement strand
CGCATTTACGAAGGCCAACTGTGGGTTTTGAAAAAACTAAAACCCCATCATCCAAGCATTGGGATGATTGAACACATGTATACCCAAGAATGTGAACACACTGACCAATTTCAAAAATTATTGCAGGCCCATCACGGACGTCCCACTTTTTTGGCTCCTCTGTGGCATGTGACAGGGTTTATGCTTGGGGCCGCTTCAGCAGCCTTAAGCCCAAAGGCTGCCATGGCTTGCACTGTTGCAGTGGAGGAAGTGATCGATGAGCACTATCAAGAGCAGATCGCTTCTTTGCCTGAATCCCAACAAACTTTAAGCAATTTTTTAGAAAAATGTCGCCAGGAAGAGGTTGAGCACCGCGATCAGGGCTATGCCCACGGCGCAAAGGAAATGCCTCTGTTTCAGCTTTTTGCTTCAGGAGTGCGGACCGCGACACGCTTGGCCATTTTCCTCTCTAAGCGTTTTTAGCCATTTTAAGAAAAAAATACAGTCTTGATTTTTACAAGCACTTTACGTATGGTTAAGACACTTCGCGGATGTATTTTCGCGAACTTTTTATAGTCCCCTTCGTCTAGAGGCCTAGGACACCGCCCTCTCATGGCGGCAACAGGGGTTCGAATCCCCTAGGGGACGCCAGTTGCTTGGAACTCTGTCAACTTCGAGAAAAAAAGGCTTGGGCGAGCTCTAGACTCGTTGGAGATAGCGGTTTATACAAGCGAATCTCTGCATCTAAAGCGGTTTTTTTTGCCCCTTATCGCTTCCATTTTCATCCTCCACACTCTCCCCTTCTATGCTTAGACCAAAAACACTAAAGCAGGAAACAGGCGACGTATATCATGACCTTTTTTTTATTTAACGGCGCTCTGTGTGGCTAACCCATTGGCTCACTTAGAAAGGCGCCGCATGAACAGGTTTTCGATAAGCACATTTTTTACAAGATCAACCCCGATAAGTTTTTTGCAAATGGTATCAATCCGCTTTTTTAAAGAAATCAACGTGGGGTTATAGGAGGTATCCCAGATAACGTCACAAATGATGTAAATATCCTTGTAGATGATATCATGGATGCGCGGAAGTTGATCTACCAGATAACTGGCTGCTTCTTGGTTTTCAGCCTCTAAGATGATCCGCATTCCCATGTATCCCACAGGTTGATTGACTCGGATGATGGGAACTTGAAAAGGCTCAAACTGAATAAATAAACTGTCTTTTCCCTTAATTTTAGATTCTTTTTTCTCAATTCTGTCTTCCCGGCTGGTGGAAGTTTGTTTCAATTCGGAAGAAAACCCAACAGAGGGCGCCAACATGTGACACGCCAGCCAAACCCAAAAAAAGGAAAAAATTTGGATAGCTTGATGATTTTTATCGTTGTTTGCTTTCATCAGATCGTGGCCTCAATTTCTGAACAAGACAATCCAAAACCCCATTTACAAATGCAGGTTCCTTATCATCGAAAAACGCGCGGGTAATATCGATGTACTCATTCAGAATAATAGCCGATGAAAGATGTAAATTCTCTGAAAGCTCATAAGAACCCAATCTTAAAATGGCTAACACAACATGATCCAAGCGATCCAGACTCCAGCCCGAAACACATCCTTGAATCATCGGGTCTAGCGATGCTTGTTTGGCGTGCCCCCCGCGCACCAGTTCTACAAAAAAAGCCTTATCCCCAAGGGAAAAAGGTTTATTTTGCTTTTGGAAATGATGAGACCTAAATTGTTCTAAAACTTCTTCAAGGGGGTCATGGGTAAGCTCTATTTGATAAAAAGCTTGAACCGCCATCAAACGCGCAATGCTCCGTCGACGCAACGTGGGTTTTTGCTCTGAAGTTTCTACAACGCCTTTGTCAGAAATATCATCCACGCTTACCTAAGCCCTCTTAACGCATCATTCCTATTCACAAGACAAAGCGTAATGGATTTTTCCAAATTTGGCTATGGCTTTGTAAGGAGAACCCGTAAAGCTTGTTTAACCAAGCCACGAAGCTTTATCCCCCGTGGCCTGGTTTTGTTGTGTTTACTTGTTTCCAGCAAGCTCGTTTAGCTTATCCAGAAAGAATTTGTCGAAATGATAGATTGCTTTGGGGCTAACAGAACGACTCCAAGAATCAGGAACACTCCTGCTTGTTTTTTCTAAATTTTCATGGAAGATGGGCCCCATGGAAACGCTTAAACCAGGCATCGTGTAAAGTGCATGATAAGCAAGAAAATTACCTAAACCAGAGCATTCCGCGAGCTTTTCTAATGGTCCAAAGGAACGCTCAGTTGTGCAATCAAGGGTTTGTCCTGCTTCTAGCGAAAAGGGAGTGTTTTTTGTAACCTGAATTTTACTTTCAGTAAGGCTCACATCTCCCCCCTCTAATTCCTTCAGAATAATGTTAGATACAGGTTCCTTTACATCGATTGTGAGGGGCTTAACATCTAAGAAACTAACTTTGCAATCTAGATGATCATGAGCAAATGAAAAAAAAGTGATTGAGTGGGGTTTAATAGTGTTATCTAAAATACCACGAGGAAGATCATCTGCTGAAAAGCCTGCCAAAGGCTGATTATTAACGAAAGTTGCAAAACCGGAAATGCGAACGGCTTGTGTTGTTTTCTCAGAAATATCTGGATAATAAACATAACCCTCAAGAGTTTGAGGCGTTTTTAGGTTAAGCCGGCTCTCAAGAAAATGGTGAAAAAATGCGACCTTATTCTTGTCTTCCCCTTCATCCATAGACTCCAGGTTACGCTTGATGGCAAAAAGCGTTAAACTTCCATCATCATCGTTGACGTCTATGATTTCTCCATTCTTAGGTCGTCTTAAATCATAAGAGAAATTAACAGGGAGATGATGTGCGTGGAATGTATTCCAAAGTTCTGCAGAATTGCTAGATTTAACTACTTTTGAACTATTATGTTCGACAATCGTATCTTTGGCAAAAACACCTCCATCAAAATAAGAGCCTAAAGCTTGTACCTGGACTGTACTTATGATTGCATCTCCACTTCTTGTTGGCGCTAGCTCTTTGTTTTTGTTAAGTTTAATTCCTTTAACGATATATTGCCTTCCGTCATAGGGAGCTTCATCACCGTTTGCCATGACCTGAAAGGAAGTGGATAGCAAAAATGTGAGTGCCAAAAATTTATGTTTCATCATTTAATTTCCCTTTAATTGATAATATATTTTTAATAATAATTAAATAAAAATGAATATTCATCTTTTTTAAATAACCATTTGTTTAATATTTTTTTATGTGTCTTTTTGTAAAATTTAGACAAATAATCTATAGTTTTCTAAAATTTTTAAATCGGCCTCGCTATTTAACCTTTCTTCAGCTATGATCCCTTCAACTAAATTTGGAAAAATAAGGTGGAAAAACCTATGCCCCGCTCAACATCTTCATCCTCTTTTTTTAAAGAAACCTCCGCTGCATATCAGCAAGATTTGCAAGAAAAGAAGGCTATTCTAGAAGCCGCCTTTCCTTTTATTACGGAAAGCGGATGGGTTAAAGAAGCCCTTGAGAAAGGTGCTCTACAGCTTGGTTTAGATTCTGCTGTGGTGTGGTGTTTGTTCCCGGAAGGGGTGGTGGATGCCCTGCATGTTTACCATCACTTGCTGGATCAACGTATGGTTGAAAAAATGGAGGCCATGCCCCTGGAAACCATGGGGATGACCGAAAAAATCACCTGCTGTGTTCGTACGCGGCTTTGTTTGATGGGGGAAGCAAAACCCGTCGCTGTTAAAGCTGCGCGCTTTTTGATGCAACCTTCCCATCTCTTCCTTGGGAAACAATGGATTTCAGAAACCGTTCACAAAATGTGGATCGTTGCGGGGGACACCTCAACGGATTATAATTTTTACACAAAACGGTTTTTACTGGCTGCTGTTTACGGCTCTACGCTTTTATATTGGATACGAGACACGTCCCACAACCATCAAAATACGTGGGTTTTTCTGGAAAAGCGCATTCAAAATGTGCTGCTGATTCAAAAAATTAAGCCCTTTTGCGCTGCCCCTGTTGAACAATTTCAAAAAGGCTTTTCTAGCGTCAAGGATTTGTTTAACCGATTTAAGCTGTGATAGCGCGGGAAGGCTGGACGTTGACTTTTTTATCATAAACTGAAACAGTTATGCCTCAAATTAAGTGTTGGATTGAGGATGTGGGGTGTACACTGCTGAATTTCGAGAAAAATGCTCCCATTTTTCATGGTTGTTTGTTTCGTTGATTTTGGAAACCGTGTGGTGGCTTACCCTTTGGGTTCGCTTACAAAAAGGGAAAGAAAACCCCCAACGGGTTCGGGAAAAATGGGCAGCGCCTTCTGTGCCACGCCCCGCAGGACGGCTGATTTGGATCCATGGTGCTAGCATTGGAGAATCCCGCGCGGCTTTGGGCCTTATCCAAAAGCTTTTGGCCGCAGACCCAGGCCTCTCCATTTTGGTGACAACCGTTACGAAAGACTCGGCAACGTTGATGCGCACCTCATTGCCAGGCCGCGCTTTCCACCAGATGCTCCCCCTGGATGCACCCAGGGTTGTGCAGCGTTTTCTGGATTATTGGAAACCGGAGAGAGCTTTTTTCATCGAGTCCGATTTTTGGCCTTTTCTGCTGAGGGAAGTTCGCCGCAGGAAGATCCCAGCTTTTCTCCTGAATGGCAGGGTTTCTGAGCAAAGCTTTCGCCGCTGGCTGTGGGTTCCCCTCCTGTCACGCAGCCTGTTGAGCACGTTTAAAGCTTGTTTAACGCCTTCCCAAACCCAGGCCCAACGCTTGCGCCGACTGGGTGCAAAAACCGTTCAGGTAACAGGCAATTTAAAGCTGACCCTTCCGCCCTTGCCCGTGGATGAAAGCCTTGTAGCGTCCCTCAAAACAGCTTGCTTGGGGAGGCGCCTGTGGCTTGCTTCCAACACCCACGAAGGGGAAGAAGCCTTGCTGCTAAAGCTTCATGCGGAGCTTCTGAAGAGCTTCCCAGAGCTGCTTTTATTTTTATGCCCCCGGCACATCAGCCGGCGAGAGGAACTTGAACTCCTCCTCCAACAACAAGGGCTTGCTTATCAGCGACTTTCTCTCTGGCTTCAAAATCCCCGATCTTTTGGAGCGGTTCAGGTGGTGATGGGGGACACCTTGGGAAACGTGGGCGAACTATATGCCTTGCACGACCTGGTGGTGATGGGAGGCTCGTTCTTGCCTAAAATTGGGGGGCATAACTTGGTTGAGCCAGCCCAGCAAGGCTGTTGCATCGTGCATGGTCCTTTTATGGAGCATAACCTTGAGATTTCACAAACGTTTCAAGAGGCCCAAGCAGCCGTGCAGCTTCCCCCTGAGGAGCTTTTAAAAACCGTAGGTGATTTTTTAAGCAATCCTGAAACCCAGCGACCCTACCAACAACGGGGGCGGCAGCTGCTCACCTCTTGCGAAAAGATTTTAGATGACATCCTTGACATCATCCAAGCTTAAGCGACGGCTGCGATGCCGGGAAGCACCGAAATTTTGGTGGAAGGCACCCCCCGCCTTATGGGCCTATGGTTTGTGGCCCTTGTCTTGCCTATTTCGCTTCCTCGCCTGGTTGAAACGAGCCCTGGGGAAGCACCCTGCCCAAGCCCCCTACCCTGTTTTTTCCATTGGGAACCTGGTGGTGGGAGGGGCTGGCAAGACGCCTTTAACTCTCTGGTTGATTGATTTTTTAAAAGCACAGGGGTGGGAGCCTCGGGTGGTGACCCGGGGGTATGGCAGTCGCCTGAAAGGCCCTTTGGCTGTGGACCTCCAACACCACACCTTTGAGGATGTTGGGGATGAGGCCCTCTTATTAGCCAAACGCGCCCAGGTCTACCTCGCCTCTCCCCGGAGCCAGGTGCTTCCTCTGTTAAAAGACCTCCCCACCACCACCGTGTTGTTGCTGGATGACGCACATCAACATGGCTCGCTAAACAAAGAGGTGTCGTTGGTGGTGGTGGATGGAAAACAAGGCTTTGGGAATGGTTTTCTGCTTCCGGCAGGTCCTTTAAGGGAATCCATCCAAGAGGGGCTTAAAAGCGCGAGTGCTGTTGTGATCATGGGTACCCCTTCCCCAGGCCTTTTGAAAATTCTGCAACACAACGCACCGAAGCTCCCTTTGCTAAAAGCTTGCATGAAGCCTATAACAGATCTGCCTCTGGATGCAAAAATGTTGGGGTTCGCAGGCATTGGGTTTCCAGAGAAATTCAAGCATACTTTAGAACAGCTTCAAGGGAAGCTTGTTGGTTTTGAAGCGTTTCCAGACCATCATCCCTATACGGTTGATGACATAGAGAAAATTGCCCATAGTGCCTTTCAACACGGCGCGATCCTTGTGACAACGGCAAAAGACTGGGTCAGAATCCCGAAGCATTTCCAAGAACACGTTCGTGTGATAGACATTGAGGTGGTGGTGGAACCAGCATCCCAAAAACAGCTTGAGATCCTGTTGCAACCGCATCTAGTAGGAAAGAAAAGAGGAAATTCATGAATCTCGTCACACTCCTAGCAACGTATATCATGGTGTGGTGGATCCTTTTTTTCATGGCGCTGCCCTGGGGGCTTGGCAAATCTAAAGCTTTGGTTGGATTTACCCCAGGGATTGAGCCTGGGACGGATCCGTGGGTTGACCCAGGGGCCCCGGAGCGCCCCTTCTTGAGGTTGAAGGTGGTGGTTGTCTCCTTTGTGACAGCTCTGATCTGCTTAGTCCTCCATGTCACAGCGGACCTTTGGGGGGCCCTGCTGCGGGCGTGGCTTCAGCATGGATGATTTTTTTAAACTTACGCTGGCAGATCTTTCCCAAACCCAGGCTCAAGCTTCAGCTCTCGCCCCCCTGCTTCAACCGGGGAATGTCCTTTTCCTTGAAGGGCCTCTAGGGGTTGGGAAAACTACGTTTTCTAGGGCCCTCATTCAAGCCTGGGCAAAAGATCCTACCCTTGGGGTGGCTAGCCCAACATTTAATCTGGTACTCACCTATGAAGGACCCCAAGGCGTTTTATGGCATGTGGACCTCTATCGCCTTGAAGAAGCAGACCCCAGAATCTTGGAACTCGGCCTCGAAGAAGTCTATCATCAAGCTATTGTGTTGCTGGAATGGCCCCAGCGGCTGGGAGAAGCCCACCTCAAACACCTAGACCCTCTCTGGGTTCGTCTGGCCTTTGGGGATGATGCCATGCCAAGCAGCCGGATGCTGGGGTATGGCGGTTCCTCAAGGTGGCAACAACGGCTCGCTGAAGGAGGGTTTATAAATCCTTGCTAAACCTTTGGAACCTCCCAACAGGCCTGCCATTTCTCAAAACCCTCGTAGAAGGCCTCCCCCGATTTTGTGAAGACCATCAGATTGGTTTGGGGGATGTGACTTTATACCTCCCCTATGCTAGGGCAGGCACCAACTTTAAGCAGATGCTTTTAGAGCGCTACCAAGGTGCATTTTTACTGCCTCGGATTGAAATTTTGGGGGAATGGACAGACGATGGTCTCGAATTTCCAGAAAACCCTGATTCAGGCGCAGATGCTGAACACAAAACCATCCCCCCCCTTGTGCGCCAAGCGCTTCTAGCCCAACTGGTGCGGGAAAAACAGACCCAGCTGGCGCGCCAAGAAGGGATGGAAATTCCGCCTTTTCAGATGACTTTGCAACTGGTGGAAACCCTGATCGCTTTTTTAGACCAAGCTTGCATTGAGGAGGTTAGCCTAGAAAACCTGGCCCAGCTGGTGCCCGAAGCGTTTGCAAGCCACTGGCAGCTCACCCTAGATTTTATGCGGATCATTCAAATTTACTGGCCCCAATTGTTGCAAGAGAAAAGCTATACAGAACCCTATGTTCAGCACCATCAGTGGGTTCAGCGGAAGCTTGCTGCATGGCAACACTCCCCTCCTTCTGGTTGGGTGCTGGCCGCAGGCTCCACCGGCACCATGCCTGCCACAGCTGCGTTACTCAAAGCCATTGCGGCCCTTCCCAACGGCGGGATCATCTTGCCGGGACTCGATTTACATTTGAGAGATGCGAATGTTTCTGCCTGTCATCCTCAGTATGCTTTGCAACAGCTCTTGAAACGCTTGGGGCGAACAGCTGATTCCGTGCCTTTATGGCCCTGGGCCCTTGAGCATTCCCTCGGGCCCCATGTCCCCAAGCGCCAGCAGCTGGTGAGGGAGCTCTTCCAGGACTCGTTTGAGACCCTCTCTCAAGAAGCTTCTTCTGAAACATCTTCTGAAGCACCTTCGAAGTGGGAGGGAATTCACTACCTGGCCTGCGCATCTCTCCATGAAGAAGCGGAGACCCTAGCCCTTATGCTGCGGGAAGCTTTAGAAACACCCGGAAAAACCATTGCATTGGTAAGCGCCGATCGCCTGCTGTTACACCAGGTGTTCGCAGCCCTCAAGCGCTGGCAGATTGTGCCCTATAACAGCGCCGCAAGCCTTTTCAGCCAAACAGACCTTGGGTCTTTGATCCACCTTGCCCTCCAAGCGGTTGTTGAGCAAGCCAGCTCCATTGCGCTGCTGAGCCTGCTTAAGCACCCTTTGTGCCACGTGGGAGGTGCTACGCTTCACCAAGCATTTTGCTTCGCTCTGGAACAACGGATGTTGCGGGGGATTGACCCTGGTCGCGGGTTTGCGAGCCTTCGGGAGGGAGCAGCTTCCATCGAGCAACCCCTTCGGGACTTGCTAGAACAGGGGATCGAGCGCCTCAGCTTTTTTCTGGAGCCTCTCTTGGATCTTTACGCAAAAGGAGAAGCCCCCCTCCCCTTTTCCCAGTGGGTCCAAGCCCTTGGGGATGTGATCCATCGGCTGTGTCCTCCAGAGGTTCAGCTTGCCTCCCCTAAGGCTCGCGCCGTTCTAGCGTCTTTTTTAGAAAGCCTTCAGGAAGCATCCCTGTTTTTCCCAGAGGTTTCTCTGGAAGATGCGCTGGAAGGCATATGGCTGCTCATGGGAAAGCTGTCGCTTCCACCGGAGCCCCCAACCCACCCGCGCATTCGCCTTTTGGGAACGTTGGAAGCGCGCCTGCTCCAAGCGGATACGGTTATTTTAGGTGGGCTTAACGAAGGGACATGGCCCCCGCTTCCCAACAATGGCCCATGGCTGAACCGCCCTATGCGAGACGATATAGGGATGCCGCCCTTAGAGCGCAGAATTGGCTTGTCCGCCCATGATTTTTGCCAGACCTTTGGAAACCCAACCGTGGTGCTCACCCGTGCGTTGCGCGCTGGGGGAACGCCCACGGTTCCCTCTCGGTTTTTGGCCAGGTTGGAGACCCTTTTGAAGGCCGAAAGAAAAACCTGGAAAGAGGACACCCTGTGGCGCCGCTGGGCTTTAGCTCTGGATGCTCCCCAAACCACCGTAGCCATTCAGGTCCCAGCACCATGCCCCCCTGTGCACGCAAGGCCTCGCCAACTTTCCGTCACGCAAATTGAGATGTGGCGAAAAGACCCTTATGCCCTTTATGCGCGCCATGTGTTGAGGTTAAAGCCTCTGGACCCCCTCAATGCTTCCCCTGATCATGCGCTGCAAGGCACTTTGCTGCACCAGGTGTTTGATCTGTTTTTAAGCCAGGGGGCGGATCTGTTTGCGCCCACAGCGCTGGAAGAGCTTTTGACGTTGGGGAGAGAAAAATTGGCACCTTTTTTTCATAAACCTGCGGTGCAAACCTTTTGGTGGCAGCGTTTTCAAAAAATGGCGTCGTGGTTTTTAGAGACAGAACGCCAGCGACGCCTCCAGCAACGCCCCTACAAAACCTTCACAGAAGTAGACGCGACGGTGGTTTTTGAGACATCCGGAAGGCCTTTTCGCCTCAAAGCCAGGGCAGACCGGGTGGACGTGTTTGAGGATGGCACCGTAGATATTATTGACTATAAAACAGGTCTTCCCCCTGCTGAGCGTGACGTTGTGTTGGGCTATGCCCCCCAGCTGCCTTTGGAAGCAGGGATGCTGTGGAAAGGCGGATTTCAAGACATTGCAGTGAAAAACCTTCAACTAGGCCAACTGCATTTTTGGCATGTTTCCGGCCGATTGGAGGGGGGAGATATAAAAACTCTGAAGTCCTCCACCCAGGAACTGGCTGAAGACGCATGGGAAGGCCTCCAACGGTTAATTGAGGCCTTTGATGAGGCAACAACACCCTATTACCCCCAAGCAGACCCAACCCAAGGGCTTTACTACCCAGACTATATGTTCCTCGCCAGATTTTTAGAGTGGAATGGACGCCCATAGCGTCTAGATCTACTCAAGGGGTTCAGCAATTAACAAAATGAAATAATTTATTATTTATCAATATCTTATTGCTAATCTTTTCTTTATAAAGTGAACAGAATCAGGAAGGTTTGAGCCATGTTGCTTGGGAAAAAAATAGCCATTTGCCTCTTAATGCTTATGCTTGCAAACGTGTCTTTTGCCAGAGAAGACGGTATCAACTCTCGTAGGCTGCACCATGATAACATGGACGCCGTGGAGGAGATGCTCCACGCGGATAGGTTGCTCCTTTGCCCCATTGTTTGCAGCGAGAAGCTTTGTAAATTTGAAGAATTTCAAACGTTTTGCGAGGCAAAATGCGATCTTAATGACGAGAAAATAAACAGCAAATTTAAACAATGCATGAAACAAAAATCTATTGCCATTCCTCCTTTAAGTCTTGTGACAGGGATGATGACAGGGGCAGAAGTTGGCGCAGAAATCGGTAGTTTTTTCCCAGGAGGTACGGTTTCAGGCGTGACATCAAATTTTATGGATGTGGAAAGTTCTAGAATAGCTTCTGGGATTGCAAGTATTCCCGGAGCTGCCGTGGGCGTTCTTCCTGGTGCCCTAGGAGGGCTTCTTGTTGGCGGCGGCTATGCAGCGCTTGAAACGGCCCTCATATCCTTTTGCCTTGGGTTTTGCACAAAAAAGATGTGTTCCAAACCATCTATCAAAGAATTTTGTCAAACTGCTTGTTCGAAAGGAAGAGAGCCTTATATCAAACACTGTCTTGAAGCAAGCGCAGCGCCTTCAAAATAGAGCAGTTTTTTCCGCCTCTATTCTCTAACTCAAAAGCTTGATCCTCAAGAGGGTTGCTAAAAACATTCTCGCCTCCTGCTTTGCCTCTTTATTATTAACACAGCCCCTATCTTTTTATTTCACGTCAACTCCCCGTCCTAAAGCAACAGGCCATGTTTATAAGGGCTTACCTTTTACATCATATTGGGTAGGTCGCGCCATCAAGCACCCACCTTGATAAACGGCAACTTCCCGAAGCACCCCTGTTTCGTAAAAGCTGTAAAACGAACCTTCTTTAAGGTCATTGGCATAAAAACCTTTCTCCAAAACAGTTCCAGATGGAAAATAGATAAGGCTTGGACCATGCTTCACATTGTCATGATAGTGAAAAATCTGTTGCACATTTCCTTGTTCATCATAGGTTAAACAGGGGCCCTGCAAACGCCCTTCTTGATAGTGCATGCGCATTTTTACAAGACCAGTTTCGTCATAAAAAGTGGCTTGTCCATGCTGCAACCCCCTCACATAGTGGGTACCCAAAACAATTTTACCCTCTTCAAAAGCTTCAAAAGGCCCGTGCATATCCCCATGGTCATAGAAAAGCCGCTGGGTAAGGTGAGCATCTTCCGCATAATGGCGGGATTCTCCATGTAAAACGCCCTGCTCATAGGTTTGATAACGAAGCAAACGTCCCTTCTCATCCTGGTAAAGGACAGGACCCTGCAACACCTGTTGGGCTGCCCCTTCAGGCGATGGTTCTAAAGTTTCATCTTCTTGCTTTGTGGGTTGCTGCGCTGGCATGGTGTCTTTTCCTTCCATCTTTAGAGATTCATTAGTATCCCAAAATAAGAAGCTCTCCAACCACAAATAATAGAATAGACCTCTTTCAAAACCACTTTTAGGGAACTGAGGGGCAGGAACTAACGGAGCGCAAGACCGGAGTGTACTTAGGGTACATGAGGATCTGAGCACCGGAGTGACGCACCCATCGGCCCATAAAAGTGGTTTCGAAAGAGGTCTATTGTGCCCAAAAATCTCCCCTCTCCCATGGGGGGAGAGGGGTATTCGCGTGATTTACAGAAATTCTACGGCGACAAGAACGTTGTGTCGATTACGCAGGTTTTTGAATGGATCACGAAGGGGTGATTCGACAGGTATGGAAATGAAGAGATTGCTCAAACCCGTTTTGGGGACGGCCTCCAAAAAAGCGTCTAAGGCTTCATTTTTAATGTTTTTTCCATCCAGGCAAAGCTCTCGAAGGGTTGATGGGAGATGGGCCATCAGCACTTTCACACCTGCTTCCCCGATGTCGTTATATCTCAGGTCAAGTTGTCGAAGATTTTGAAATTTTGCAAGATGGGTCGCCAGCACCTTCACACCTGCAGCCCCGATGCTGTTGTTGTACAGGTCAAGCTTTTGAAGGCTAAGTGGAAGATGCTCCACCAGCGCTCTCACACCTGCATCCCCGATATCGTTTCTTCTCAGGATAATCTGTTGAAGGCTGAGCGGAAAATGGCTCGCCAGTACCGTTACACCTGCATCTCCCATATCGTTGCTGCTTAGACTAAGCCGTTGGAGGGTGGCTGGAAGGTGGGGTGCGAGAAATCTCACACCCGCTTCTCCCATATCGATTCCGTTCAGGTCAAGCTGTTGGAGGATGGGTGGAAGATGCTCCGCCAGCTCCTGGATGTCTTGCGTATTAATATTTTCAAGCCATAATGCTTTGACTGGCACGCCTCGAAACAGCTCTAAAACAGCACCAGAGGGATTTTGAGTGCATACAACATTAACATTTCTTAAATTTTTAACAAATGTTTGAAACAATTGAAACGCTTCGCCTGAGAATTGCCCGGAGATCTCAATGCCTTGGATGAACCTGGTGGCAATTTTTTTAAATTTTTTATTAACAAGACGGGTGTTTTTGAGGTCTTTTTTCGGAAGTTTCTGAAGAATGCCTTCGACCATCTCTGCAGGCAGTGAATCAAAAGGTGCCGCTGTGGTCAGGGCGCTCTGATTTTGTGAGGTTTCGTCTGGCAGCTCAAGCGCTTCTTTCCCTGAAAAAGCAATATGAGATGTCATAATAGCAATAAGCGAGACCTTCAAAAACATGAGTTTTTTGAAATCAGTAGACATTATTTTCCTTCTTTAAGGTGAGTTAAAATCAAAAAATAGTATCATATAGTCAAAATATTTTACAATAATAATTTCTTGTCTAAAAAATAGCTAAAGAATGGTTAATAATTTTTGCGCAAACACGAAAGGTGAAGCCTGGCTAGGCTTAAATTAAACGAATCAAGCAACGGCCATGAGACTCAAAAATGTAATAAAAGCGTCAAAAAGATTGAAACACTCCCGGTTGACACTTGCGTGGTTTTGACTGTTACATAGGTTTTTGAATGTGAGGAATAAAATTGAGAATAAGTTTTTAGGAAGTTAAACATGTCTTTGATTCACCCAACAGCTATCGTTGAGCCAGGAGCCCAACTGGGCTCCCGTGTTAAGATTGGCC
>JBOFKH010000046.1:0-3113 GCA_051657225.1 Alphaproteobacteria bacterium | reverse complement strand
AACCTAGGTTGGTTAATGAATGGCGAAGAGATTCCTCGCAATTCCGGGATTGCCTCTGGAAGCCCTAAGGGGGCTCAATTTGACTCCCCCTCTCTCCAATTAGGAAGGGAAGTGCACTCTCTTATAGAAAATGGAAATTATGGCAGATTTAAACCTGCCATAGAGGAAGGCATGGAAAGAGAAGTCCCCGCTATTTTCTTTGGGAGACATAATGGAAAAAACATCATATTCAGCGCGAGAGCTGATTTAGTAAGGGTTTGCGACCTCATCCAAGACATAAAAACGGGCGAATTTGACAACACAAAATCCTATTTTTGGCAAAATCTAGGATATTCCATTGTGTTTGGATGCAAAAACGCCGACATAATTGGAATTGAGAGAGACAAAGGGGAAGAAGTTTTGGTTCAAAAACGATTTCATGAGATTTTGAAATCGACATCTTCTTATTTTGAAAGATATTTTGAATATCTGATAAAGTGCGATGAGGTAAAGGATTTAAAGCCAAAAGAGGAACTTACAATAGGGAGGATAAAGGACGAAAGGCTTAAAACCTTAATAGAGAAGGTGTTAAAAACACAGCTCTTTTTAAAGAATTTCAGAATAGATGGAGGGGCTTCAAAAGAAGAGAAAGATGAGGTAAAAGCCTTCTTAAAAGGCCTTGTGGTAAGGGATTTTGATGAGATGGGAAACGAAACCCTATATGGTTCTGTTTCTAATTCTAATGCCTTGCTGGTAAAGGGCTTGCTGTCTTTTGAAGACAAGGATAAATTTTTGAAAGAAATTTCAGAAAAACTAAACAATCAAGGAGAGGGGGAGGGAAAATGAGAGAAAAAAGTTTTTTCTTGGAGAAACCTTTTAGAGAATGGGACTTCACAGATGCTCATTTTTTCGCGAGAACTCTCCTAACTATGGATAGTTGGGGAGCATATGATTTTCTCGAAAAATTTTTAGAAAATAATCTCGAGGATTTTTACCGAATATTGAAAGGGGAATAAAGGATGTTAAAAATAACGCACAGCGGTGCTTTTGAGAGACCTATATTTGAAAAATGTGTTCTTTGTGGAAAAAAAGCAGTACACAAACATCATATACTTGGGAGAGGGGGGCTAACTCCAGACAACCCTCTCAAATCAAAAACCTATAGCGGGTTTTTGAAAAACAACCCTAAAATGCAAGTACCAGTATGTTTTCAATGCCACTCCCTCGAGAAGGGTTTGAATGTAAATAAGAGAAGAGAGTTCCTTCAAAATGCCTTCAAAGCCGCCGGAGGGGTTATTATAGGCCAATTATGGCAAATACAAACCTCTATAGGGTTAATATACGCGCCAAGCGGTCATAATAGCGCAGTTATCTTCCTAAAAGAAAAAATCGAAGAAATTTCAGAGACTCCTCTCCATTATCGTAAAAAGCAACCTTCTTCAAAAGAAGGTGAAAGCAGAAGAGAAGCTATAAATAAGAGAAAGAGAGAGATTTATGCAAGCCTTTCTCTAGAAGAGAGGAGGAAGGCCTATTTAAAAAAGAAAAAGGAAGAGGGATGAGAATTGTGGCCGAAATTCGAAAGATATATCGATGGAATGGAAATAAATCCTTATTTCTAGATAAACTCCTCTCACTTTTTCCCCCACATAAACTTTACATTGAGCCTTTTTTGGCTCAGGAGTTGTTTTTTTTAACAAACCCAAGGCAGAGCTTAGCTTTTTAAACGACGTAAATAGCAGGATTAAAAAGCTATTCTATACCCCATCATAGTAACAGACATTCCAAACGCTTTTGCAAGATTTTCAATATTCCCCTTGAGATAATATTTACGAAGAAGGTGCTCAGGAACTATTAAATTAGCAGCAAAGCAATTTGCCTCTTGTTCTTTATAATCTGTAGAAGCCCAAGGTTCTCTATAAAGGACATCTTCAGCGGTATCTTGTGAATCTTTTCCATGCAGTACAAAATGTCCTATTTCATGAGCGATAGTAAATCTTTGTCTTTCATAAGTATCATTGCTATTGACAATAATTTCTTTATCCTTAACATTAATTAGCCCAGACTTTCCTCCTTCTATGTCAGGAGATGCAAATACTTTTACCCCAATAACATCCACTATTTTAGAGATTGGAATTAATAGGGAGTCTTCTTCAATAGTTACTTTATCTAGAAGAGCTAAAGCAGCTTGTTTTGCTCTTTCATAATTTGGGCTTTTATTTTCCATATGGATTTCCCTATATGATTTCTTTGTTTCAAAGATAACACTATTCACGGTAATTTTATATATTTATAAAGCTCAGATATTTTTGCAGATAAACCCATTACTATAATATTAAGAATACATTGTTTTAAAAATTGAAAAACACTTTGAAATCTTCTCTCTCTATCCTTATACTTGATTTATGGAAATGCAACCTCAAAATCACCTTTTGCAACCTAAAAGAGACACTGCCTTTTATTCGAAAGAATTAGGGCTTACATACAATTATGCTCGAAAACTTGGAAAAAAAGAGTGTGAAAAACGCTACCTTCAAAAACTCGAGAAAGAAAAAATCATCAAAAAAGAAACCCTCAGAGGCGAGCTTATTGCCTCTGGGGTAGAACCAACACAAGCCCAGTCTATCTCAGACTTTGCAGGAGACCACCCCGAAATTTACGAGAGCCTTGAAGACACCATCGAAAAGCGGATCAGAGCCACCAATTCACTCATCATTGCCCTTTCCAAGAAGCTCGAAAGCCTTGAACTCAAAGGAGAAGGGGCTTCTGCGGGAGAATTTGCACTTCTCATTAAGGCGCTTCTTTCGTGAGCGACTTTTTAAAGAAACACCTGCCTAAGAGGGATTGGCTTGTACTCCAAAGGGGTAAACATAAAGAAATTTTCCCACTTTTCTCCCCCTACGAAGAGCAGAAAAAATTCTGCGACTTTGCCTTTCAGGGGGGTCAACGCCTACTCCTGGGGGCTCGGGGGTACGGAAAAACCGAATCTATCGTGTTTTATGGACTTTTTAACAAAATCATAGAAAACCCTTCCCTTGCCTGCCGGCTTTTTACCAGAAACTTTGAAGACGCAAAAGACCTTTTAAGAGTCCTGGGAAGACAACTTTCCGAAAAAGGTTTTAGAGGGCAATTTACCG
>JBOFKH010000045.1:0-7586 GCA_051657225.1 Alphaproteobacteria bacterium | reverse complement strand
AGGCTTACGTTTGACCCTTGCCTCTGGGGCTCAGCTTGCGGGCGCCGATCTACACCAATGGATTAAACAAGCGGGACAATTCAAGCGACTGTGCGAAACCCCAGGGCGCCGTGTTGGCAGCCCCTTCATTCTGGAGCAGGCCGTTGTCATGCAAGCCTGTGCGTTGGAACCATTTTTGGAAAATCCTCTGGCCATGGGGGAACGCATCATCAGCCGCTTAAATACCCTAGCGAAAGAAGGTGAAAAGTGCTGGAAGGCCGTTCCTGGAAACCGCCCGGATGAGATCCGGATTCAGCGAAATTTGAGGGGCGTTCAAGAAGATTACATTTTTGATGCACCCCTTTTGCGGGTTTCTGAGGTACATCAAATGAGCCAATCTGCAAGCGCTTATCTTGAGATGTATGGAACAGATGAGCTGCCTGTCCTCGGGTTTAAAGATGTCAAACGCGCCATTCGTGGCCCCCTTGATTTGTGGGATTTTGTGATGGAACAGGGGCGCAAAGGGCTTTATATCCAAAGGTACAAAGGTCTTGGGGAAATGTTGGCAGGGCAGCTGTGGGAAACAACCCTTGACCCAGAAGCTCGCACCTTGTTGCAGGTGAAAATCCATCATGCTGATGAAGCTAACGAAGTTTTCTCTGTGCTGATGGGAGATGTTGTGGAGCCCCGGCGTGAATTTATTCAAAGCAACGCGTTGAAAGTTGTTAACCTTGATGCTTGAACCGTCTGCTTCTATATCACTAGCTTGCGAATATGTTATTTTGGTAGATACTGAAGACAACCCCCTAGGCCAGGTTGAAAAACAAAAAGCCCATGAAAATGGTTTATTGCACCGGGCTTTTTCAGTTTTCTTATTTGATCTTCAAGGGAGAATGCTGATCCAGCGACGGGCTTCTTCTAAATATCACTCACCTAATTTATGGGCAAATGCTTGTTGTGGACATCCGCGCCCCGAAGAGCCCCTCGTTCAGTCTGCAAAGCGCCGCTTAAAAGAAGAGCTTGGGATCCAAGAGGTGGATTTACGTTCCCTTGGAACGACTTCCTATCACCTCAATCTTGGGGATGGCATGCAAGAGCATGAGTACACCCATCTGCTAACAGGAACCTATGAGGGGCTTGTATTTCCTGTAGCGGAGGAAGTACGTACCTATGAATGGGTTGAGCTGGATCAACTGATGGATGAATTGCAGGTTAGCCCTTCTCTTTATGCTCGGTGGTTCCGTTTATACGCCCATAAAAAACTGGGAGAAGAAAAAATTTTTGAGAAAGCCTTAAAAACGGCGCGAGAAGGCTATGGGCGCTGCTGAAGGTCTTATCTCTTTTTTAAAGCCAGGAGACCGTCCCTCTCTTTCTTCGTCTGAACAGACTAAGCGATCCAAGAAAAAAAAGGCAAACGTTACCCCTGGAGGGGGACGTTCCCCAAAGCCTTCCCGGGGAAGGCAGAAAAAACGCGCTGGGTGGTTTTTTGCGAAATGGGCGTTTATTTGCCTTATTTGGGGAAGCGTACTGGCAGGCGGCGCCCTGCTTTGGTTTGGTTATGACCTACCGGATATCCAAGAACTTCAGCTGATGCCTCGCAGGCCCAGCATTACCCTTTTAGATCAAAACGGCGTTGTGCTGGCAACTTATGGCGATTTATATGGGAGGCCTATTCCCGCTGAAGAGCTTCCAGCCCACGTGATCCAGGCATTCCTTGCGATTGAAGATCGCAGGTTCTACAACCATTTTGGGATTGATGTGCTAGGCTTGGCCCGCGCGATTTGGATCAATTACCGAGCAGGTGCAACAGTTCAAGGGGGTAGCACCATCACCCAACAGCTCGCCAAAAATTTCTTGTTCTCTAAAAAATTATATGGACAGCAAGACCGCACCCTCAGGCGAAAAATCCAAGAAGCTATTTTAGCGTTGTGGCTAGAACGCCGCTTCACCAAAAACCAAATTTTGACCATGTACCTCAACCGAGTTTATTTTGGAAGCGGCACTTATGGGATTGATGGTGCTTCAGAGCGCTATTTTTTAAGGTCTGCCAAAGACCTCAGTCTTTATGAAGCCGCAGTATTAGCTGGTCTTCTCAAAGCACCTTCCCGATATTCGCCAGCCCAAAATGCGGCCCTTTCAGAAGGGCGCGCGACCCAGGTGCTGCAATCTATGGTAGAGGCCGGGTTTATCTCTAAGCAAGCCATGGAGGCTGCCCTTGTGTTGGCGACCCCTCCCCCGGAGACACCTGGGGGAGGCTCGGTGCGCTATTTCACCGATTGGGTGGTGGACACCCTCCCCCATTGGGTAGATATCCAGGATAGGGACGTAGAAGTGGTGACAACCCTTGACGGCAGGCTTCAACAATTGGCAGAGCAAAAAGCTCAAGAAGCCATGGAAAAGGTTGGAAAAAAATGGAAAACAGGCCAAATGGCCTTGGTTTCCATGACCCCCGAAGGCGCTATCAAAGCCATGTTGGGGGGGCTCAGCTATCAAAAAACAAAATACAATCGGGTGACCCAGGCTCTGCGTCAACCAGGCTCTGCCTTTAAATTTTTCGTTTTTCTGGAGGCCCTCAACAAGGGGTGGACGCCAGACACCCTGATAGACGACAGCCCCATCCGGGTTGGAAAATGGAGCCCCTCAAATTATCTGTATCGCTCGAAGGGAGACATCACCTTCCGAGAGGCTTTCGCGAAGTCGGTTAACGCTGTTTCTGTGCGCCTTGCCATGGCAGTGGGGGTAAACGCAATCCGTGACACAGCCCAACGCTTGGGCATTACATCCAAGCTTCCCTCCAACCTGACGATTTCGTTAGGAAGCGGTGAGGTGACCTTATTAGAGTTGACCGGAGCCTTTGCAACGGTTGCCCGGCTTGGGTTACAGGTGCGGCCCCACGGGATTTTACAGGTCAAAGACAAGCAAACGGGAAAGATTCTTTATCGATGGCAGGAAACGCCCACCCCACTTTTTTCAAAGGGTGTTGCACAACAGATGACAGATATCATGCAGGCTGTTCTCCAAGGGGGAACGGGGCGTTCTGCAACCCTTCCAAGGCCCGCCGCTGGAAAAACAGGAACCTCCCAAGCCTATAAAGACCTTTGGTTAATAGGGTTTACCCCTGAGCTGGTAACAGGGGTGTGGAGCGGCATTGATAGCGCAAAACCGATGACGTACACCCGAGGCGGAGGGCCCTCAAACCATCTCTGGAAAGCTTTTATGAAACAGGCTCTCAAAGACAACCCCATTCAATTTTTTGAAGCATTTTCAGGTGCGGAAGAAGGCTTTACACACGAAGGACAACCCCGAGATGGCGGCATTCTGGATGAGCTTATCGAAGACACCCCTCCCCCCGAATTTCCACCTGGAGGAGAAGAAACCCAAAAATCAGGCGACGGGCTGTTAGATTCTCTATTTCGTGATGTTAAAGAAGAATAATATCTAAAAGGAAGGTGAGGCAGGGAGTCGAATTCTTCGTTGGCATTTACCTCTGCTCCTTGTCATTTCCGTGAAAACGGTAATCCAGAAATACATCAAAAGATAGGTGCTGTAGGCGAGATTCCCAATTTCGCAGGAGTGATAAATTCAAATAAAATTGATTGATCTGGAAGACAAAATTTGCTAGGCTCCGGGTGAGTTTGGGTGATAAGTGTCAGAAAAGCTTGGAGGCACCGGCTTTTTTTTCATAAATATCTTCTGAGCTTGTTTCGCGTCTCTGGAAAGCTTTGGGTTTACCCAAACGGCCGTTTCAGGGGTAAATTGCGCGACACCAGGGATCTAAGCACTCCCCGATGCCGCTAACCTTCAACGACTTACACGAGTCATTTAAGGCTAAACAAGATGTTAAACGATTTTTCTTTTCTCGCGCAACTTAAACTTTCGCGCCTTCGACACTTTTTCTTCCCTCCAAGGGAAGGGGAGATGCGTTTGGAGGTGGCTGACTGTTTATTTTTCTTGGGGTTGTCCCTTTGGCTGACCTTAAGCACGCTATGGGAAGATGCTGACGAAGGCGAAGAATAAACCTGGCGTTCCCGTTTACTGTCCGGAAAGGGGAGTAAGCTTGGGCGTGCAGATACAATGGCACCGTCACACGAAGGCGGATTTTTTGAAAAAATCGCTAGATTCCTTTGTTGAAACGACCCTTGAGCTTTCGCGTTACGCTTACTCCCGCTCTGAAGATAACCCCAGAAACGCCTATGAAAACAGGCTACGTCATTGGGGAAAGCTCTTGCAGGTTCAGAATTTTTCTGTCATCTTTCGACTGAATTTTCTTATAAAGGAAAAAATCTTTTATATTTTTAAAGGTTTTCTCTTTAGAAGATATGATGCTGAATAAATATTAGATTGAGAAAAGGTCGTTAATCAATGGATACAGCTTTCCAAATTATTCTTGCGTCTGGGATTTTATGTCTCCTCTACGCACTTTATGCCGCGCGACAGGTTTTTGCGAGCTCGGCTGGAACAGAGCGCATGAAAGAAATTGCCTTGGCCATTCAAGAAGGCGCGCGGGCTTACCTCAACCGCCAATACCAAGCCATTGGGATTGTGGGGGTTGTGGTTGCAGGCTTACTCTGGAGTGTTCTTGGCGTTCACGTGGCCCTAGGGTTTTGTGTGGGGGCTGTGCTTTCAGGCATTGCGGGTTACATCGGGATGCATGTGTCGGTGCGTGCTAATGTTCGCACGGCTGAAGCGGCACGCAAGGGCCTTGCTCCAGCTTTGGATATTGCCTTTAAAGCAGGGGCTATTACCGGTCTTTTGGTAGTTGGTTTAGGGCTTTTGGGAATTGTCCTTTACTATGGCTATCTCAAGGGATTGGGGCTTGAAGTTCGCCCTGTTTTAGAAGCCTTGCTTGCCTTAAGCTTTGGAGCATCGTTGATCTCTATTTTTGCCCGTTTAGGGGGTGGTATTTTCACCAAGGGAGCAGACGTCGGAGCAGACCTCGTTGGAAAGATTGAAGCTGGTATTCCTGAGGATGATCCTCGTAACCCTGCCGTGATTGCAGACAACGTTGGAGACAATGTGGGAGACTGCGCAGGCATGGCTGCAGATCTGTTTGAGACATTTGTGGTGACCATTGTCGCCACCATGCAAATGGCAGCGTTGTTTTTCACCGACAGCTTGATGCAAGAAAAGTTGATGCTCTACCCGCTGTTGATTAGCGCGGTATGTGTGCTGGCCTCGGTGGCGGGTACCTTTTTTGTGAAGTTAGGCCCTAAACAAGATGTTATGCAGGCCCTTTATAAAGGGTTGATGGTGACTGGCGTTTTATCCGCAGCCTCCATCGCGTTCATGACCCATGCCTTCATCGGAGCAGATACGGTGATCACGGCTGGAACCCAGGTGTTTCAATCCTATCATCTCATCTTGTGTGCCTTGGCAGGCTTGGTGGTGACGGGGCTTTTGGTTGTCATCACAGAATATTATACCTCCACCAAATATCGCCCCGTGCGAAGCGTTGCGGAGGCTTCTCTAACAGGACACGCGACCAACATCATCCAAGGCTTGGCTGTGTCGATGGAAGCATGCGCCATGCCTGTTTTGGTGATTTGCGCAGGTATCCTCTATGCATATTTCCAAGCAGGGCTTTATGGTATTGCAGTGGCAGCAACGACGATGTTGGCCCTTGCGGGGATGATAGTGGCGCTGGATGCCTATGGACCTGTGACAGATAATGCGGGTGGAATCGCCGAGATGGCAGAACTTCCCAAAGATGTGCGCAAGGTGACGGATGTCTTGGACGCAGTTGGAAACACCACGAAGGCGGTGACAAAGGGATATGCCATTGGTTCTGCAGGGCTTGCGGCACTGGTTCTTTTTGCCTCTTACACCGAAGATTTGCGGCAATATTTCCCCGAAGTTACGTGTGAGTTCCGCCTGAATGACCCCTACGTTGTGATTGGGTTGTTTTTTGGGGGGCTTCTGCCTTACTTATTCGCGGCCCTCGGGATGATGGCTGTGGGGCGAGCCGGTGGCGCTGTGGTTCTTGAAGTGCGTAAGCAATTTAAGGAAATACCTGGCATCATGGAAGGCACTGCCAAACCTAATTATGGCCAAGCTGTGGATATGTTGACCAAAGCAGCTATCCGGGAAATGATTGTCCCGTCTCTGTTGCCTGTTTTGGCACCCGTCCTGCTTTACGTTGCGATGTATTATTTGATTGGACAAGAAGCAGCCTTCACGGCACTGGGAGGGGCCCTTCTGGGAACCATCGTCACAGGTCTTTTTGTTGCGATCTCCATGACATCCGGCGGTGGTGCTTGGGATAATGCCAAAAAATATATCGAAGATGGCAACTGTGGCGGCAAAGGCTCAGAGGCCCATAAAGCCGCGATAACCGGTGATACGGTAGGGGATCCTTATAAAGATACGGCAGGCCCTGCGGTGAACCCGATGATCAAGATCATCAACATTGTGGCATTGTTGCTTTTGGCGGTACTTGCCCACTATAAATAGCTGGCACGTTGCGCCAAATACAACATGAAAAAAAGAGCTTCTTTTGGGGAGGCTCTTTTTTTTATGGATTAAGCTTTTTTCCGTTTGTATAAAAACAAACCCTTGCAACAAAAATTTTTTCTGACATCATTGAAAAAAAATTTTGAAAATGCAGAGAAGGAAGCACCATGAAATTGGGACCCTGTAAAGCAGGCCGGATCCACTTTATTGGAATTGGCGGGGTTGGCATGAGTGGCATTGCAGAAATTCTGCATACCTTGGGCTATGCTGTACAGGGAAGCGATCAACAAGAAAACGCCCTGACCCAAAGGCTGCAAGAAAAAGGAATCCCCATTTTTTTTGAGCATGATGCCCGCAACCTGGAGGGGGTTCAAGCCGTTGTCGTTTCTTCTGCAGTGCCTAAACATAATCCAGAGCTTGAGGCTGCCCGGTTCCAAGAAATTCCTGTGATTCGAAGGGCAGAAATGCTTGCAGAGCTGATGCGCCTCAAATTTTCCATCGCGATCTCAGGAACCCACGGCAAAACCACCACAACCTCGCTGATAGGCGCGCTTTTGGAAAAAGGAGGGTTTGACCCAACGGTGGTGAATGGCGGCATTGTGAATGCCTATGGAAGCAACGCACGTTCCGGAAAAGGCGACTGGATTGTGACAGAAGCAGATGAATCTGATGGAAGTTTCACAAAGCTTCTTGGGACCCTTGGGGTTGTCACCAACATTGATCCAGAACATATGGAATTTTATGGCACACCTGAAAATTTAGAAAACGCTTTTTTAACGTTTTTGCATAACCTGCCCTTTTATGGCCTTGGCATTTTGTGCATTGACCACCCTCGGGTGCGTGCCCTGAAAGCCCTCGTAAAAGATCGGCGATTGCTCACCTATGGATTCAGCGAAGATGCTCAAATTAGGGCGTCCCAAGTGCGCATCACACGAGAGGGCACTTTTTTTGATGTGGCTTTTTCGCCTAAACGGTTCCCAAAGCTTGCGCCGTGGGAGCAACTGCGCCTCAACCTGTATGGTGAGCACAATGTTCAAAATGCTCTCGCAGCCATCGCGGTAGCCCAAGAGCTGGAGATTCCTGAAGCCCTCGTGCGAGAAACATTCGCAAGCTTTTCCGGCGTGAAAAGACGCTTTTCAGAAACCGGTTGTGTGGGG
>JBOFKH010000044.1:0-18925 GCA_051657225.1 Alphaproteobacteria bacterium | reverse complement strand
TGGTGTGCATTCTAGACGGTGTGAAAGAATCTGATTGGGTTGTAACCGTTGGACAGATTAAAATCCAAGACGGAATGCCTGTCCGTATAAAAAATGCGCCTTCTGAAAACCCTAAAGGCTTAAAAAAATGAAAAAATTTTTCAAGGGTTTAACCGTATGAGCTTTGCAGAGCTTTTTATCCGTCGGCCTGTTTTATCCTGGGTTTTAAATATTACCCTCATCTTGGTAGGAATTGTTTCTTGGCGTCAATTGTCTGTTCGTCAATATCCTCAAATTGAACAACCTGTGATTACGGTGATTACCCAGTTTGAAGGCGCAGGTCCGGAAATTATAGAAGCTCAAATTTCTCGCCCCCTCGAGCAAGCCCTTTCTGGTCTTGAGAGCCTTGATTTCATGATCTCCCAGAGTGAGTCTGAACAAAGCAAGGTGAAATTGTTTTTCAAAAGTACGCGTTCATTGGATGCCGCTGCTTCTGATGTGCGGGACCGTCTCGCCCGGGTAAGCAACCTGCCTGAAGATGCGACAGACCCCAGAATTCGTAAAGCAGACGCGGATGCAGAGCCGATTGTGTATTTGGCGTTATATGGGGACAAATTTCCTGTTGCTGAGCTCAATGATTATGCGGCACGTTATTTAGAAAGCGAGATTGAATCTATCCAAGGTGTTGCATCCGTTGACCTGAGTGGGGCGGGTGAATACGAGATGCATATTGTGCTCGATCCTATTCGATTGGCTGCTTATAAAGTGACCGCAAGGGATGTCGCGGATGCCTTGCGTCAGCAAAACTTTAAAAAACCGGCGGGAAGGCTTGCGGGAGAAGATCGAGAGTTTTTGGTGACTACGGCGGCGAGCCTCTACAAACCAGGAGATTTTAATAAATTAGTTCTGACAGAAAAAGATGGTTACGTCGTTCGTTTATCAGACGTTGGGCATGCTGTTGTAAAAGCGGATGATAAGCGGTTTAAAGTACGTTATAACGGAAAAACAGCGGTTATGTTGGGGATTGTGGCCCAATCTAAAGCGAATCCTATTGAAATTTCAAAAGAAATTAAGAATAAGTTAGAGCAAATTCGAACTAACTTGCCCTCAGGAATGTTCATTGACATTGCAAATGATCGTTCCATTTTTATTGAGCGCTCTATTCAGCAAGTCTATCAATCCATATGGGAAGCCATTATCCTTGTAGTTTTGGTGGTGTTCATTTTTTTACGTTCCTTTAGGGCCTCTTTGATTCCGTTGATGACGATTCCTATTTCGTTGATCGGCGCGTTTTTTATCCTAAACTCCCTTGGTTTTACGATTAACACGCTAACCTTGCTTGCGATGGTGCTTGCCATTGGGCTTGTGGTGGATGATGCAATTGTGGTTCTGGAAAACATTTACCGTTATATCGAAGCAGGAATGAAGCCGCTTCAAGCAGCTATCAAGGGTACGCAAGAGATTCAATTTTCTATCATTGCAATGACATTGACCCTCGCGGCGGTTTATACGCCCATTGCCCTTTCTTCGGGGGTGACGGGTAAACTTTTTACGGAATTTGCGCTTTCTCTCGCGGGAGCGGTTCTGATTTCTGGATTTGTTGCCTTAACTCTTTCTCCCATGATGTGTTCAAGACTTTTAAAGCTTCACCATGTTCATTCCCCTGAGGAAACGAAAAATTTTTTCATGAAAATTTTTTATGCGGTGGATAATTGGTTAGGAGGTTTTTTTGACAAGCTGGACAGGCTCTATGAGAAAAGCCTGAGGCTTATTCTACGAAACCGTTTTTGGGTATTGGGAGCAGGGTCTGGCGTTGCACTCTTAGGAGTTTTTTTTGCGACCAACGTTCTTCAGTCTGAACTCGCGCCTCGGGAAGATCAAGGTGTTCTTAAAATTTTAGCTCAGAGTCCTTTTGGTGCAACCATCACCTATCTAGACCGCTATATTTCTCAAATTGAAACAGCGTTGACGGATGTACCTGAGATTGAAAAAGGTTTGACAGTGATCCAAGCTGGTGATGAATCTTATTCTATGAATTTGTTGGTCCCTTGGGAAAAGCGCTCTAAAAGTTGTGATGATTTGTTGCCTCCCATTCGTGAAAAGCTGGAAGACATCACGGGCTTAAGGGTTTTTGCACGTTGTCCTAGCCGCTCTTTAATGGGAGGAGCCTCTGAGCGTCCTTTAGAAATTGTGGTTCAAACGAATCGTTCCTTTAAAGAACTCGTGGATGTTGCAAGCGCCATTCGCCGTGTGGTTGCAAAACATCCAGGCGTCCGAAAAACAGATCTGGACTGGAACCTTGCAGAAGAGGGGCAAGACTACGTTGTAAACGTAGACCGCAATCGGGCAGCTTCTTTAGGCGTTGATCCAAATTCTGTCGCGATGACCCTTGATATTTTGATTAGTGGCCGTCGTTCTACTAATTTTGAAAAAGAGAGCAAACAATATCCTGTTCGAGTGTGGGTGGGGGAGATGTATCGCAAAAACCCAGAAGATATTTTGGCCATGTATGTGAGAGGCTCTAAAAACAATAAAGAGACGATGGTTCCCATGGCAGATATCGTCAAGGTAGAGCCACGTTTATCAAACCCTGAAATTGAACATTTTAAAGGGCAGCGGTCGGTCACAATTATTGGTGGCTTGAATAAAGGATATGGTCTTGCCCAGGTCTATTCTGAATTAAAAGATGAGATTCATCAGGCCATGCCTGCGAAAGGCTATAGCATTAGTGAATCAGGGGAACTTCGCCGTTATTTGCAAGAAAGTGAAACCATTTTTCTTATTTTTGGGTTGGCGATTGTGTTCATTTTTCTTGTGATGGCAGCTCAATTTGAAAGTTTCCGGGATCCGTTTATCATCATGCTCAGTGTCCCCCTTGCTTTGGCGGGCGCCATCTTTACCCTCGTGCTCATCCCTTCAGGGACCATCAACATTTACAGCCAAATTGGTTTTGTGACCTTGATCGGTTTGATTACAAAACACGGCATTTTGATTGTAGATTTTGCTAATACTTTAAAACAGAAGGGAGATGCCATTGAGGAAGCTATTGTGAAAGCTTGCCAGCTGCGTCTGCGTCCTATTTTAATGACAACCTTTGCCATGGTGTTGGGAGCAATTCCTTTGGCCTTGGCGACAGGAGCAGGTTCGGAAGCGCGCCGTCAAATTGGATGGGTGATTGTGGGAGGCATGTCCCTTGGAACACTCTTCACCCTTCTTGTTATTCCCGTGGTTTATACTTTTGTTTCAAAATCATTAAAAAAACAAGAAGGGTTTGTTGAGTGACCTCAAAGCTAGGCCAGACTAAATCTGGGGCTTTTTGAATTTTCATTTGATTTTATTTTTAAAACGGGGCTGTAGCTCAGATGGGAGAGCGCGTCGTTCGCATCGACGAGGTCAGGGGTTCGATTCTCCTCAGCTCCACCATATAAACATGAGGTATCTTCGCGTTGTTGAAAGCTCTTCTTCGTTGGATTTCGGGATTTTTCAAAAAATTCTCAAAAACAAAGAGAGGGCAAGCTTTTATTGCGTTTTGGGCTGCTTTTTATGTTCGCCTGGTTTATGCCACAACCCGGTGGTCTGTGGAGGGTGAACAATACCCAAAAGCTTATTGGAGCACCAACAAGCCTGCCATTATTTGTTTTTGGCACGGTAGGTTGCTTATGGTTTGCAAGGTATGGAAAGGTCCTCATCCTTTCCACATGCTCATTTCTGGGCATTCAGACGGGGAAATCATTGCGCAAACAGTTCAACACTTTGGGATCGAGCGCCTAAAAGGGTCCTCTTCGAAGACGCCCAAAGAAGCTTTCAAAAAATTGATCCAAACCCTCAAGGCTGGCTATACAGTTGGGATTACGCCGGACGGCCCGCGAGGACCCTGTTATTCTATCAGTCCGGGGATAGGAAGGCTTGCCCACCTTACAGGCTGTGATGTTCTTCCTCTGACGTTTTCAACCAGCCGCCGGAGAATTTTAGGATCTTGGGACCGGTTTTTATTAGCCCTTCCTTTTGGGCGGGGCGTTTTTATTTGGGGAAAACCACTTTCTCCCAAAGAGATCCCTGACGAAGCTGTATTTTTGCAGGCAGTCCAAACAAGTCTTTTAGAGATTACTGAGCAAGCAGACCATTTCTTTGAATAAAAAGATGCTCGCTTTTTACGAGCACCTTTATTTAAAATGAGGGGGTTCTTTTTATAAAAAAGAAGGTTTAAGGGTTTCTAAGAATGCCCGATAAGACTGAAGATTTGTTTTTTTAGGAAGCAAAGAAGGCATATTGAAATGCTCTTCTTTCCATAAACAAGATGTCATAGCTCCCATTTGAAACACAAACCAAAGGTCTTGAACTTCTTCTTGGGTTAAGGAAGGGTCTGGGAAAACGTAAACAGGTATATTGCCTTTTGCGACTGCATAGCCAATCTCTGCAATGGTTCCATAAGCTTTTCCGGAAACAACAGCAACCATCACAGAAGATGTTTCAATTTTTTTGGTGATCATTCTCAAAATATCAAGGGCTTGGGTCTCTTTAGGAAGTTTTCCTTTTTCATATTTTCCTTCAGCAGAAAGAAAGCTAAACACCCACGGCCCGTTATAAAAATAATCTCCTCTATCCAGGAGTGCTTTCGCATAAATTTCTTGAATTTTTTCCAGAGTCATGGTGGATTCTAACGGAAGGAGAAGTTCCGCAGGTGGGTTAACGGGGATCCGATTTGCAAAATAGATGAATTCTTTTCCATAACTTTTTGCACCAAAAATTAACAAACATAATAAAAGCCCACAAGTTCTTTTTAAATAAAACATAATCCAACTGTCCTAAAATAATTAACAACAACAAATAAACATGGAAAGGTAAATTATAAAAAAATAAAATTCAATGAATTTTTTATTAAAATGAACTAAAAAAGCCAGTTTGGACGCAATGTATCTAAAGCATCTATTTTTAAATGCTGACGAAGTGCTTCTAAAAAACAGTTCATGAAGGTTACGTTGTGCAGCGTAATGGCTGAAAGCGCCAACAGTTCTTTCGCTTTTAACAAATGGTGAAGGTAAGCCCTGGAATAGGTTTTGCAGGTTTCACAAGGGCATGTGGCATCAATAGGGGCGTCATCCTCTTTAAAACAGGCTCGCTTTAAATTGATGTGCTCCCGTGGGTGAAACGGTTCATTAGCGGTGTTCCAGTAGTGGGGACGAATCAACGCGCCACCGTGGCGTGCTAAACGCGTAGGGTGAACACAGTCAAAGGTATCAATACCTTTTTTAAGGCCTTCAAAAATATCTCGAAGGCCTCCAATGCCTAATAGATGGATAGGTCTTTCAGGAGACAAATTTTCCATGGTCATACCAACAACTTCATCCATTTGAGATTTATGGGCTCCTAAGGAACCCCCGATGGCATGTCCAAAGAAAGGATGGGAGCTTACAAATTGAGCGCTGAGGGCACGTAAATCAGGATATACGCCTCCTTGAACAATCCCATAAAGCGCTTGTTTTTCAGTTTCAAGGCGTTGGAAGGCTGCTAAACTTCGCAAAGCCCAGCGGTGGCTTAAGTGCATAGAAGATTCTGTATACTGCTTTTCCACATGAAAGGGCGTGCATTCATCTAAAACAACAATCAGATCTGCGCCCAGTTCATGTTGCACCTGAATAGACAGCTCCGGGGTAAGGGTGTGCATGGATCCGTCTAAATAAGATTTAAAGGTGGCACCCTCTTCAGTAATACGCTGAATGTTTGGAGAGCGATGAAAGTTTCGATTGCCCTTGATTTCACAGGCAACTGAGCCATGCCCCAAGCTAAAAATCTGAAACCCACCAGAATCTGTCAGCATGGGGCCGTCCCATCCCATAAACCGGTGAAGTCCGCCCTGACGCGCGATGAGACCTGAACCAGGTTGAAGCATGAGATGATACGTATTAGAAAGGATGATTTGGCACTTCGTTTGTTTGATTTGGGAAGCGCTTAACCCTTTGAGCGAGGCTTTGGTCGCACAAAAGATAAAAGCTGGCGTTTCAATCCTGCCATGGGGTGTTTGTAATTGGCCAAAACGGCCTTTATGGGAGGATGATGCGTGCTGAAATTCAAATGAAAAATTTGGAGACAACGGGCGTACTCTTTTCTCTAAAAAGCAAAAAAATGAATTGATTTTTCAATATTAAAATATACCTTCAAAAAAGCAACTGCATTTCTTTATAAAATCTCATTTGGAAAACTGCTTAAAAAACAAAAAAAACAGATAGATAATTTGTTTTTTGTAAAAATAATTTTTAAATAAAAATAATTTTATTTTAATTGACAAAACAAAAAAATCAAAAAAAAATAGAATAATTAAAAATTTAATTACTATTTTTTCAAAAAAGGTTGTTCACCTATGAAGCCAATTCAATGGGATTCTATTTTTGCACTTTCTTTTTTAGGAGGATTGCTCAGTTTTTCTTCCTCCGGATTGGCTCATTTAACTTCTGAGCTAACATTCGATGCTGCTAAAGAGACTCTTGCAGAGAAGCACGCTCTTGCTAGCGAAGCATTCCAATGTATCAACATTCGTGTAACACATGAAAATGAGCAAAATGTTTTTTCGTTCCTCAAAGCCCATCAAGGCTCTTTTCAAAATGTTTCTCTGCGGTTAGAACTTTTTCAAGGGCTTAATCTTGATTTTCTTGTTTATCTAACGGGCGTTGTCCGAGAGCTTCATATCAGCTCGTGCCAATGGACTCCTGAAGCCATTAAAACCGTCAATCGTTGTCTGTGCCAGCTTTCTGATGGGTTGAAAGTCCTTAATTTATCCAAAACGGGACTCACATCTGAGGTTTTTGAAAAAATTTTTGCAAACTGCCCTGTCTTCCATAAATTAGAAACTCTTGACCTCAGCCACAATCATTTAGATCCTAAATTTTCACATTTTTTTGTGGAGTTGAGCAAAAATCAATTTGAAAAATTAAAGAAATTAAACCTTTCTTATAATTCGCTTGGAAAAAACTCTGTTGAAATTTTAGGAAAATCTCTCAGTTTAATCCCTATTACAGAGCTTAATGTTTCCTATAACCAATTTTCTCCGGAAACTTTTTTAAAATTTGCGCCACACCTCCCTCAAAACTTAAAAAAACTTAATTTAGAAGGGAACAGCCTTGGAATTGCAGGCGCCCAGGCTTTATCTTTACATCTACCACCTGGCTTAAAATCTCTTCATTTAGGTTTTTCGGATTTGGACGATAGCGCTTTATCTTGGATTATCCACCACCTCCCGAAAAGTTTAAAAAAGCTTTGCGTCAAAGGAAATGTATTGGGGAAGTTAGCTTCTCGAGAGCTTTCAGCTTATATACAAAAGACTCCTTTAACTTTTTTAAATTTGGCAAAGATGGATATTGCGTTAAAACGTTACTATCGCTTAATGCCTGCTTTATGCAGTCTTGCGGCATCTTTGACGCATTTTGATTTTTCTCACAATACCTTCACCCCTTTTTTTATTAAAATATTGAATCTTTCTAACTTCAAAAAATTGCAAATCCTTCAGTTGAATGGAAATTTTCTTGGAGATGAAGGGATCAAAACGCTCCTTGAAAACCAGTTGCCTGCTAGCTTGAAGTTCCTTGAATTAGCTGGCAATGCCATTGGTTGCGCTGGCATTACAGCGCTTAAGCGCTATTTAGAAAAACACGCAGAAAATTTAAATCTGTCTTACCTTGATTTGAGGCACAACCAATCTGTAGATCAAGCATTTCAATTGGCAGCTTCACAAGCTTCTATTCCTTCTCAGCTTGAGCAATCATTCCCTGGGGAATGTTTTGCTTATTCCAGGAGAACGAGCTCTCTCGTAATCCAATTTTTGAGACGGTTAAGCCTGTGTGCGGAAAAAGGAAAATGTTGTGGGGTTTTAGCTCATTTCACCGTTTCTAGAAAGACGGTTTCTAGACCAGCCCTGAACCCTATTTTTGAAAAAATCAAACTTCAACTTTGCAATTTAGATATAAAATCTAATGGATTAAGCTTATTTTCTAAAAATCTTCTTGATATTTTTCCGCTACGTGGGGCTCTCAGATCTTTTTCGAAAAAATGTGTGGTTTGGGGCAATGCATCCTGGGAGTTCAAGCGCTAGAATTTATTTTTTGGAGACTGTTTGTTAAAAAAAAGATACTTTATGAAATTGTTTTATGGAAAAATTTTTCTACGTATACTTGGGGGGGTATAGTCTTATCCCATGCAAGTATCTCTCTTTCCTATGGAATGTCTTAGAAAAATCCATTTTCCTTTGAAGAAGAAAATCTGCCAGCTGAGAAATCATATGCCAATTTTGGTAGGGTTGCATATGCTGGTAACCTGCCAGTTCGTCGACACATTTTTGCTGCCTTATTTTAAAAATCTAAAATCATTGGATTTATCTGATAATAAGTTTGGCATTGACGGTATTCAAAAACTGTCCACCATATTGCCTGGAAGCCAGATAACAGCGCTCAATTTATGGAATAACACTATTGGTATGAGGGAACTCGAGCGTTAGCTGATGTTTGACCCCAAACCCAAATCAATACCCTAAACTTAGGACATAATTTTATTTATGGCGATGGGATAAAAATTTTGGGAGGCGTGTTACCTCAATCAAAGGTAAAACGTTTGGATATAAGGTAAAATTTGATAGATGGCTTAGAAATATATAATTTTGTTACTGAAGATTTATGCCAAACCCAACTCGTAAAATTAGATTGTAGCGCCAACCAACTTCCTCTTTCTAGCAAGAAGGATCTTCGGGACAAAACTTATACAAACGCAAAGTGAGAACATATTGAAGTATATTTTGGGTCAATAGAATAAAAAGAAGCGGCATTCCTACAAAGAGGGGCGGGAGCCAGACTCATCACCCATTTTTATACAAATCTTGCATTTTTTTACGAAGGGTGTTGCGATGAATACCCAGAATTTCTGAGGCTTTAACTTGATTCCCCTGAACCAATTTCAACGTTTCTAACAAAAGGGGCTTTTCAATTTCTCTCAAAATCCGTTCATAAAGACCGCTTGCAGGCAGAAGCTCTCCATGGTCTTTGAAATAGGTTTCAAGATAATTTTCCACCATCTGGGCCAAGCCAAAGGAGGGGAGGGGGGCCTGGGTTTTTTGTCTAAGCAATTCTTGGGAGGGCATGATCTCTTTCCGGTAATAATTGGTCGTAAAAATTTTTCACGTGTTGGCGCACGTCTTCTGGTTGAGAGAGTTGATTGAGGTGAGCCCTAAATTCACTGGAATTGTAAAAGGATTTGCTGTACCAACCCAGATGTTTCCTGGCAATTCTGATCCCAGCTTCCTCACCATAGTGAACAAGCATAGCTTCAAAGTGTTCCAAAGCTGTTTCCTGCTGTTCTTTAAGGGAAGGGCAAGGGAGGTGATCGCCTGTTGCCAAAAAGTGGCTCACCTGTTTTAAAAACCAAGGCCGTCCATAAACACCGCGCCCAATCATAACACCATCAGCGCCTGAAATATCCAAAAGCGCTTTGGCTTTTTCGCAAGTTGTGACATCTCCATTTCCCACAACCGGGATAGAAACTGCTTCTTTAACTTTTTGGATAAAGGGCCAATCTGCTTGTCCTTCATACAGCTGACAGCGGGTTCGCCCGTGAACCGTGATCATCTGAATCCCACAGGTTTCAGCAATTTTAGCCAACTGGGGGGCATTTTGAGAACGATCGTCCCACCCTTTGCGCATTTTCAAGGTAACGGGGACCGAAACCGCTTTAACGGTTGCTTCTAAGATTTTAGCCGCATGGGCCTCATCTCGCATCAGGGATGAACCCGCATGGCCGTTGACAACCTTTTTCACGGGGCATCCCATGTTGATGTCAATCATCACGGCGCCTAAATCAACATTGAGACGAGCAGCTTCCGCCATCACCTGGGGGTCACACCCCGCAAGCTGAACCGCCATGGGGTATTCCTCTGGGGTGTGTTTGATCATCCGCATGGATTGGCGTGTGTTGCGAACCATCGCCTCGCTTGCAATCATCTCTGAGATAACCAGCGACGCACCATAGCGCTTAACAAGCCGCCTGAAAGGCATGTCAGTTACACCAGACAGGGGAGCAAGGATCACATTATCCCGAAGGGTTATGGGCCCAATCTGCAGGGGGCGAGCTGAAAAAGCAGGTTGCATTATCACGGGGGTTTTTAGGCTCATTCAATCAAATTTATAGGTCTACGGCTTAAGAGCCAGATCATAGCAGACTGCTGATCTTTTGTGCAATACTTGTGTTAGCTGTTTTTTTACCCCTGAGAGGAGGCTTTAAGAAAAGAGAGAACCGTCTCTGGGATTTTTTCAGGATGTTCCATGTCAAAAATAAGGTCAGGGTTGGTTTGGTGTCGGAACCAGGTGTCCTGACGTTTTGCATATTGCTGAACCCGGGTGATGGCCTGCTCTTTTGCTTGCATAAGAGAGAGTCTCCCTTCGAGGTGCGCTTGTATATCCTGAAAGCCTGCAGCGCGCCTTAAAGGTGAGCTTGGGGCCTTGGGTTTTTTCAAAAACAATGCTACTTCTGCAAGGATATCTTCCAAAGACGTTTCAAAACGCTTTCGAATTCTTTCCCTTAAAATGGCGCGGGGGGGAGCCAAGTGGATGTGTAAAAAAGGGTAGAGCGCCTTGCTTTTGTCGGTTTTTTGCCAAAAACTCAAAGGTTTTTGGGTTTGTTCATAGACCAAAAGCCCGCGGCAGATCCGTTGCCTATCTTGAGCCGAGAGGGAGACCGCGAGAGATCCGTCCACGTTTTGAAGCTGTTCATAAAGGGCTTCCGTTGGAAGATGGGCAATTCTTTGAAGAAAGCTTTGCTTGGCCTGTGGAGAAATTTCTGGCATTTCAGAAATTCCTTGGGAAAGGGCTTTAAGGTAGAAACCCGTTCCTCCAACGACCCATGGCATCTTTACTTGTTGGAGAGATCGTTCAATCTCTTGGCGAGCAAGATTTTTCCATAAAGCGACATTGCCCCCTTGAAAATCATAGGGAAAGACATGGTAGAGTCGATGCTCTTCCTGGGCCAAATCTTTCTGGGAAGGAGACGCAGTTAAAAGAGGCAACCCTGCATAAAGTTGCATGCTATCCGCATTAATCAGCGTGACTGGCATGTGAGACGCCATCTGAAGGGCTAGTTTTGATTTACCACTGGCAGTAGGACCACTTAAAAGCACAACGGGAAGTGGGTTCAAAGCTGGTGCTAGGCACATGGGAGGGAAGCATCTGCAAGGTGCTGCTTAACAATTTCAGCAATCCGTTGGGTTTCCAGAAAAGGCGCCCGCGCCCAAAAGTGAAGCTCACCTTTAAACGGTTTGCTGACGCCTATTTCAAAAAAGTGCCGATGAAAAATTTCAAATTTTGATGCCGTCCCTGGAAGCGGATAGACGAAAATAGGTTTGTCTGTTGCTGCCGCTTCACAAAGCATCGAGACAGAGTCTTGGGTTACGAGGATGTAATCTGCCATGGCTAAAAAAGCGAAATAAGGTGTTTTTCCTTCTCCGTTCCATAAAAAGAGCGGAATTTCAGAAGCAAGCGTTTCTAAAATCTGTCGGATTTTTAAAGGTGTTCTGCGGGAACAGGTCATCAAAAAACCACACCCGGTTTGTTCATGAAGGCGCTTTAAGTCTTTTCCAAGGGTTGTAGCTTCTTTTTTTCCAAAAGTCAGGTGGCGGTTGGGCCCTCCTACCAAAACCGTCACAAGGGGATGGGGGAGGTTATCCCACGCTCCTCGAAATTCTAAGGATTCTTGGGCAAGTCGTGCTGGGGTCACCCGATGGAGCGCACCGCAGGTTTCCAGCACATTATCACCTTTTAGGGCGTCGTGACGGGGCGCGATAATCCAATCAAATTGTTTTAAATCCATTCTGGGGTTTTGAAGCGCGATGGTAAAGCAACGGCCCCTTGAAGCTTTTCGAATTTTAGCGGCCGCTAGGGTTGCTACCGTTCCCCCAGCCACAAGCAGGTTGGGCCAGGGAGGGGTTAAGGGCAGGGAAGTCTCTTCAACGCTAACCCAAGGTAGGGGCCAAAAAGAACGTGGCATTGCTTTCAGCAACGGGTGCACAGACAAAGAAAAAAGCGTGTAAGAAAAACCGAGGGCCTCTAAAAGCCCTATTCCCTGATTACGTGTACCTGTTTTATGCTGATCAACCAAAAACCAGGTAGGACAAAAAGAGGATTGTAAGATTTTTTTATGCAAAGCATCTTGTTTTTTTTGGGTCAAAGCACCCCCCTTTTTTGGTACGATCAGCAAAAATTACCAAATGACAGAGGCTTTCAACACAAGCTTACTTAAAAACAACCGAAATGACTTCATAAGATTTGCCTCCTCTAGGGGTTGAGACTTCGAAAGTTTCTCCCTTTTCCCGCCCTATCAAAGATGCAGCCAAAGGTGAAGAAACAGACAGAAGGCCCTCTTTGATGTTAGCCTCGTCCTCGCCTACAACTTGATAAGTGATCTCTTCTTCGGTGTCTTCGTCAAAAAGGGTAACCGTGGCTCCAAACCGCACGCGAAACCCTGATAATTTAGAAACATCGATCACCTCAGCCCTAGAGATTTTGTCTTCCAACTCTATAATTCGACCTTCTACGAAGGCTTGGCGATCTCGCGCAGCGTGATATTCAGCATTTTCAGACAAATCACCATGCTTGCGAGCTTCAGCAATAGCCTGAATCACCTTATATCTTTCGATAGTTTTTAAAAAACGCAATTCATCCTGCAAACGGTTATATCCAAGGGTTGTAATAAGAATTTTCTTAATCTGATTCAAGAGCGCAACCATCTCGTTAAAAATAAATTTTTTATTAAAATTATTAGTCAAACACTGTAGTGCCATTTTAAAATTTTTTCAAGCGGTTTTGTGGGATTTTAGACGATATGAAGGCTAAAGTCACCTGCTCAGATTTGTGTCAAATTTTTGGGTCACAAAAAATGGCTTTTCAAAAAAGGCAAAATTTTGTAGAAAAGAAAGGGAGAAGCACGCTGGATTAAAGAAAAAAAATCGAAAGGATTTGGCCTGTGCACCCTGTTATATATGCATTGTTGATCAGCAGTATGGTTTTTCTTAACTTCAAAGCGAAGGCTGAACCAGAGATTTCCCTGGAAGCTGGGCAATTGTTGAACCAAGATCCACCTTTTCCATTTCAGCATCTATTGGGAAACGAAGAAGCAAAAGCTTGCACCGTGGTGGTTTACACCTCGCTTTCTTGTGATGCTTGTGCGACATTTCACAAAAAGGTGGGGAGTTTGCTTGAAAAATATCCCAAGGTGCGGGTTATTTCTAGGGATTACCCAACAGACGGCCCCTCTTTGATGGCCTCGCTTTTGTGTTGGTGTCAGCCAGAAAAATCTGAGCTCCTTCGGAAAGCGTTTTATGAAAAACAAAAAGAATGGGTCAATTTGCAAGACCCAAGGGAATTTTTAAAGCAGATAGCCCAAGACGAAGGCTTGCCTAAGGGAGTGCTTGAAACCTGCTTAGACGATAAAGCCTTTTTGAAGCGATTGATGGAATTTAAACTGCGAGAAAAAAATCTGACAAAATTGGAATCGGTTCCCTTAGCTTTTGTGATAGGCTATCCCAAAGATTTGACCCAAAAGCCTTCTGTTGAGCGCATAGAACACGCAGATCTTGAAAAAGTTGAAGCTGTTGTTGCTAAATATTTTCCATAAAATCCGTTAGTGGTTTAACCTTTTTTTAAAGGCTGACGCGACATCATGAAATATATCATTAAACCATTGAAAAGAGGTGGATTATGAAAAACAAGGGATGTTTTCACTTTCAAGCCTTGTGCTTGATTTTTTCAGGATTGATGCTGCAACATGAAGCTGTGGCGGAAGCTGAATCTGCAGTTGTGGCTGTTTATAAATTTAAAGAGGGTACAAAACCATTCACATTATACAAAGAGCCTTATGCTGAGCCTTCGGTAGAAACGTCGAAATCTGAAGAAAAGCCCAAAATTCAAGAAACCGATATGAAGCCTATGGAGATTGGCAGGCCAGAGCCGCGCAAGGATCCACCTCCCAACCCACAGCAACCATCACGGCCACAGCCAGAAGAAGAGAGGGTGGAATCTTATCATCGAAAAGAAACTAAAAACCCTCAACGTCCTACTATTATGGATCCTTCTGTGTTTGAGCCATCAAAATCAACCACCTCAGAGCCACTTTCTTCCTTGTTTAACTTTGAAAATCTGGGGTTTATCCAACCTGCTTTTGCCGAAAAACTTAATCAACCCAAGCAAATTACGCCAGGCGAGCCTTACCCTCTTCCCCATAAAGTTTTTTGGAACCAGGGCGTGGGGACTTTTCAGAAAAAACGGAGTTTTCTAGTCAAGACGATCCCTTCAAATGGTTTATGCGAAGAAGGATTTAACCCGATAGAGATACAAGAATTGGATAGTAGGCAACCCGCAAAACAGCGCTGCGTTAAACAGGATGAGTCTGTTTTGATCGAGGTGAGTAAAGACGAAGGGCTTACGGTGCTCAATGGAAAGAGCGCTCCCATCTGGAAGGAAAAAGGTATGGAATTCCAAACCCAAGATAAGGAATATTTAGAACAAAAAAGGCAAAGAGATTTTGCAAAATTAGAAGAAAAATATGCTAAAGAGCGAGTAACTTTAGAAAAACGCTACGAAAATGAAAAAACAAATTTAAAGGCCAGGTATGGCAATGTTTTTTATATGGAGAATATTAAAAAAAGCGTTCCATGATTTTCTCTTGAATTGAGGTTGCGATGGTTTCAATGGGCTGGGTTGCGTCGACGGCCATGCATCTGCCTGGTTCCGCGTGTAACAAGGCAGTATAACCTGCTTGAACCCGCTCATGAAACGAAAGCTCCATCTGCTCAAAACGGTTTTCTCCCTGGGGTTGGCTTTTTTTCCGAGCAAGCCCTTGGGAGGCAGGAAGTTGAAACACAAACGTTAAGTCTGGTAGCAAGTCTCCCAACGTAAATTTGTTGAGGGCCTGGATGGCTTCAACCCCCAACCCATGGGCATATCCCTGATAGACAGACGTGGAATCAGCAAAGCGGTCACATATTACCCATTCCCCCCGTTCCAATGCTGGGAGAATTAGCTGTTGGACGTGCTCATGGCGGGCGGCGGACATCAATAGAGCTTCTGTGATGGGCGCCCAATCGATCCCTGCATTTAAAAGAAGCTCACGGATGCGTTCGGCGGAGGGAACACCCCCTGGCTCTCGGGTCACTTGATGGGGGATTTGCCGCGCTTTTAAAAAATCTTGGAGGCGTTGAATTTGGGTGCTTTTCCCGGTTCCTTCACCCCCTTCAAATGTAATGAATACGCCAGTTGTCTTTGGCATCTTGTCTCTCGTGTTTTTATCCTACACTTATACATATACTGATTTTTGGGTTGGCTCCAGATTTTGAGAAAAAAATTTTTGATTTTTCTTAAAAAACCACTAAACTCCAGAGATTGTCAAAAAAATCTGTTTAAAACCAGAAAGGGTCCGTATGTTCATGATGTTTCCGGGGCAGGGGGCCCAGTTTGTGGGGATGGGGAAGATTTTTTACGATACCTTTTCCCAAGCAAGGGAAGTTTTCCAAGAAGTTGATGAGGCTTTGAGCATGCCTCTCAGCAAGTTGATTTTTGAAGGGCCTGAAGCTACCCTTTCCCAGACTGAACAAACTCAACCGGCTCTGATGTGCGTGAGCATAGCGATGCTTCGCACCCTGGAGCAGCACTTTAATTTTCCCCTTGAGACGAAGGTGACGTACATGGCTGGCCACTCCTTGGGAGAATATACAGCGCTTACGGCTGCTGGGGTGCTCCCCTTGGTGGAAACGGCACGCCTTCTTAAGCTGAGGGGGCGCGTGATGCAACGCGCTGTTCCGGAAGGGGAGGGGGCTATGGCAGCTATCTTGTCTCTTTCTATGGAGGCTATTGAAGCGCTTGTCGCGGAAGTTAACCTTGAAATGCCTGGCTTTTTGTGCGCTGTCGCAAACGATAATTGCCCCGGACAGGTGGTGATTAGCGGCCACAAGGGCGCGGTTGAAAAAGCGATGGAGAAAGCGAAAGAGGCAGGGGCGAAGCGATGTGTCTTGCTCAACGTCAGCGCACCGTTTCACTCATCCTTGATGGCGCCCGCCAGAGATGCGATGGTGGAAGCGCTTCAAGATGTTTCTTTTGGTGTCCCCCGGGTTCCTATTCTGTCTAACATCAGTGCAAGGCCCCAAACAGACCCCGGAACGTTGCGAGAGCATGTGATGGCCCAAGTTGATGGGCGTGTCCGGTGGCGGGAGTCTCTGGAATATCTTGCAAAAGAGGAAATTGAGGTGGCCCTGGAAATTGGGCCTGGGACGGTCCTTTCAGGCCTTTTGCGTAAAACCTGCCCAGAGTTAAAATCTGTTGCCTTTGCAACGCCCCAGGATATGGAAGCCTTTGCGAGAACCTACGCTTAATTTTTTTATTCAACCTAGAAGGAGTGATCTTATGTTTGCATTAACCGGAAAACGCGCTTTAGTTACAGGTGCTTCAGGCGGAATTGGCGCTGCCATCGCCCAAGCCCTTCACACCCAGGGGGCCATTGTAGGTCTTTCAGGGACGCGGCAAGAAGCCCTCGAAGCCCTTGCTAAAAAGCTGGGAGAACGCACCATCTGCTTGCCTGCTCGCTTGGATACCCCTGAGGGGCCGGGGCAGCTTATCCAAGAAGCTGAAAAAGCTTTGGGTGGGTTGGATATCCTCGTCAACAACGCGGGGCTTACCAAAGACGGTTTGCTGATGCGCATGAAGGATGAAGACTGGGAAACGGTGCTGAGCGTTAACTTGACTGCTGCTTTCAAGACCTGCCGTGAAGCTATTCGCGGCATGCTCAAGCAACGCCAGGGGCGCATCATTAATATTTCTTCGATTGTGGGGGTTTCTGGGAACCCAGGCCAGACCAACTATGTCGCCTCCAAAGCAGGCTTGATTGGGTTCAGCAAAGCCTTGGCAGCAGAAGCGGCCACCCGTGGCATCACCGTGAATTGTATCGCTCCAGGCTTTATTGAAACCCCCATGACGGAGGGGCTTTCTTCGAACCATCAAGAAAAATTATTACAAAATATCCCTTTGGGGCGTATGGGAGCCCCTGAGGACATTGCGGCTGCAGCCGTTTATCTGGCCAGCGACGAAGCGGCTTATGTAACCGGTCAAACGCTCCACGTGAACGGTGGCATGGTGATGGTGTAGGGGAGGCAGAACAGGTTTTTTAATAAAAAACCCTTTTTTATCTATCCTATAAAAATTGTCTATTTAGGATAATTTTGTTTTATTTTAGACTTCATTTTTTTTTAATAAATGAGGCTAAAGATGAAGCAATTTTCGAAATTATCTGCAATTAGACTATCGATGCTTGCGTTGGTTTTGAGCACCCCCGTAAACGCTATGATGAAGCACCGATACAATCCTCAGCACGGCCAGGTTACGGACACTGTTGTTGCGCAAAAGCCGAGCTCGCGGAAGGAGACTGGGACGCCTGAAGAAAGAAGGCGGAATGAGCTAAAGGTGGTGGTACAATCGCTTGAGGGAAGGATAAACGTAGCTGAAGAAAATGTTCGACAACTAAATCAAGTCTTTTCTACATTTTTAGATAATTTTAGGGCGGGCAATATTGCGTTCCAAGCCTCTCCAAGCTTAGCTGAAACACAGGAAACGCCTACTCCTGCGTCAAAACCTGATCAAGGTCTAAAAAGTCCATCAACGCCTTCAACCTTAAGGCGTTGGTTTTCCCTAAGAAGAAAAGGGCAGGAAGAAAATCCTCAAAAAAAATCTTCATCTACAATACCAACTCCACCCATTCTACCCGTCATATCTGCGCCTCTACCGCCGTCGCCAAGCTTACCTAAAGCAAAACCAGTGGTGGTGGTTATACCGCTACCCCCAAGATTACCTGCAGCGACTCCATCTGTGATGGCTCCACCACCACCACCGCCGTTGCAAGATAATTTGTTATTATCTTATGTCGCTGAGCAACCTAGTGGCCAAAAAAGTTTCATGGAAGAGCTACAGCATAAAAAACTGAAGCCTTTTGAGGGAGAAAAAAATTGTTCATCCCCTGAGAGTGATGTTCAAGAAGAGCTCATGAAGGAAATGAAAGCAAAACAACTGAAACCTTCAAAAAAGAGAGAAGCAGCTCAAACGCCTGCACAGTCTCAACCCAATGAGCTAGAGAAAAAATTAGCTATACAGAGGCGATTGATAGACCAATCTTAAATTAGGCAATATTTTTTTTGAGGGGTGGCCGCGACATCAACCTGTCAAAGGCCACCTGAGTTAAACTCGCACAAACGCTTACAAAAGTGTTGACAGAAGGTTGGAAGGCGTTTTAGAGTGGGCTCACGCGTTTTTTTTATCTGTGTGTTCGAAGGGTTAAAAGATGAAAACCTATACGATGAAGGCTTCTGAGATTGATAAGAAGTGGTATGTGATTGATGCAGAGCATCTTGTTTTAGGGCGTTTGGCGAGTTTTATCGCGATGCGTTTGAGGGGCAAGCATATGCCAACATTTACGCCTCATATGGACTGCGGCGATCATATTATTGTTGTGAATGCTGCTTCCGTGGCCCTTACGGGTAAAAAGCGTGAAGATCGCAAATTTTACTGGCATACAGGTTATCCTGGAGGTATTAAAGAGCGCACTATGCGACAAATTTTGGAGGGGAAACATCCAGAGCGTGTGCTGCACAAGGCGGTAGAGCGTATGATTACCCGAAATAATCTAGGGCGCCAACAGATGAAGAATCTGAGAATTTATTCTGGTGCGTCTCACCCCCATGAGGCCCAGAGCCCTGAAGTTTTGGATGTTGCATCCTTGAACCCTAAAAACAAAAGGAGTGTTTAGCAGGTGTCTACTAACCAATTTGATGTTTTGACATCTGAGTCTTCTGCTGTTTCTTCAAGTCCTGTGAAGGTGAAAAAGAAGATTGATCCACAGGGGAGATCATATGCAACAGGCAAAAGAAAAGAAGCGGTTGCAC
>JBOFKH010000043.1:0-4260 GCA_051657225.1 Alphaproteobacteria bacterium | reverse complement strand
TGGGTTTATATGGCCACTTGCGGCCTTTTAGGCGGGTATTTTATTTTTTTAAATCACAAGCTGTTGAAGGCAGAAGAGCCAACGGCTTATGCCCTCAAGTCTTTTATGTTTTCCATTGCCTATCTTTTTTTGGTGTTTACAGCCCTTGCCTTCGATGGGCTAGTTCGTCTGCTGGGGATACAGCTATAAAAATCTACACAGACAGAAGGTGGTGTTGGCGCTCTTCAAGCTGGGATAAGGTGAATCCTTCAATCAGCTCGTGAAAGAGGTGATGCCAGTTAAGGGAGACACGCAGGTGAATGAAGGCTGACCCAATACCAACGGCAGCACGATCCATAAACACAAAAAAGCGTGGCGGCCGAATTCCCCCTTGCTTGCGGAGGGCTTCGTGGACGTTCCCCGCAATTTCCCGGCCTGGGTTGCCTGAAAAACTCTCATCAATGGGCCGAACGCGGTCGTCGAGCAAGGGACCATATAAAAAGCGTGCCCAGTGGTTGAGGGCATCCAGCAGCTCTTGATTGAGAGCTTTGAATCCCCAGGTTTCATAGGCATGGGCCCGCAGGTCTGGATCATCCGTTAAAAATCCTTGGTAAAGGTCTAAAACCCCTTTTACGAAAAAAGGCGGGAACACGCGAACGCATCCAAAATCCAAAAGATTAAGCTGAGGATCTTCCCCCAGCTGAACCCTATAATTTCCAAAATGAGGGTCCGCGTGGAGCAAACCATAGTGGTAAAAAGGTTTATACCAAGCTTTGAAAAGCCTTTCTGCAAGCCACTCCCGAACAGCCGGTGGGCTGTCTTTCGCATTTAAGAAGGGATCTCCCTCCAACCACGTCATGGTGAGCAGCTGAGTTGTTGAAAGGGACGGAATCACTTCAGGAATTTGGATGCCTGGCTCATGGGCCAGCATGGCGCGAAACCGGTTGAGGTTGCGGGCTTCGTGTTGATAGTCAAGCTCTTCAAACAGGCGCTCCCGAATCTCTGCTTGAATTTCCTGGGTCCAGATAGCGCCGCCGGTTCGCTCATAAACCTGACACACAAACCCTAATTGCTTTAGATCTGTTTCAAGGGTCTCCCGCATGTTGGGATATTGCAATTTGCATCCAAGGGGAACCCCTTCTAAGCTGGTAGCCTTGTGCACTTGCCCCAAAGATGCGGCAGCACTAGCCTCTCGTTCAAAATACCTAAACCGAGCTTCCCAGTCATCCCCCAATTCAGACCGCATGCGCCGCCTCACAAATCCCCATCCCATGGGAGGAGCAGAAGACTGGAGTTGTAAAAATTCTTGGAAATAAGACTCAGGAACCATATCAGGCACCGTTGCCAAGATCTGACCGATTTTCATAGCAGGCCCTTTGAGCTGAGAGAGCACCTCCCTCAATTGCTTGGCGTGGGAGGCTTGATCCCAAGAAATACCTAAATATTTTTCTCCTGCCGCCCTACCCAAAAGCCCCACAACGGCTTTAGATGTTTGGAAGTAACGCCCAAGCCCTTCCAGAATTTTCTCTTCATCAGACATAGTTTTCCTTGGTGTTTTTTTATCTCTTTTATACGGTTATCTAAAACCCTTCGTTAAAAATTTTACTCGCATTGTTAGGATTTTCAAAAAAATTAAACGTAAGCACGCAAGCTGCCAAATATTTTTCTCTTTCGGCGCGGTTGTTGGCGGCCAACATGGATAAATTTTGAAGTTCAAGTTTTTTTTCTTGGCTTTCAGGGCTGCTCGCAAGCTCTTCCCGTGAAATGACGGTGATTTTGTCCAACAAACACGCTTGAAAAGCTCTTTCGCAAAAATAGCCCACACGCCCATCTGTGTAGGGAAGTGGATGAGCGCGAATGAGTTGGGCACAGGTTAGCCCATCCAACGCCCAGCCCCCTTGAAAACCATAAAAAATCCCCACAAAACCGATCAACGCAGCACCCACGGACGTTTTGATATGTTTCGCCATAATAAAATCCCCTTTTTCTGATAGTTATTTGCTGGCCGCTAAGAAAATTTTAACAAAATACGGATAAAAGAGAATAAGTCTTTTTTGCGTTTTTAAAAACCCCAGAAATTTGTTTTTTTTGGAAAAAATGGCAAATTATTGTTGATTTTATGGGAAGAACGTTTTAGAGTTTTTGGATAAATAAAGCAAAAGATTTAAAAGAATGATGCAAAAACTTTCTTTACGGTGTGCGTGGTTGGGTAAAAATTTTTTCTTGCGGGCTGTCCTTTTTTTTCTCCTTTCAGGTGTGCTTGCGCCTTTTTCAGAAGCATTTTCCAAGAAACGTTTCGTTGCAAACAGGCCTTCTGTGCCCTATGCATCTATTGTTATGGAGGCTGATACGGGTCGAGTTCTTCACGAGGCAAGCGCTGACATAAAGGTTTTTCCCGCTTCTTTAACCAAAATGATGACGCTCTATTTGGCCTTTAAAGCGCTACGTGAGGGGAAAATTTCCCTTGATCAACCCATCACCGTTTCGACTCGCGCTCAACGTCAAGAGCCTTCAAAGCTTGGGTTGCTAAAAGGAGACACCCTAACGGTTCGCCAGGCTATTCTAGCCCTTGTTACAAAATCTGCCAATGATGCTGCAGTGGCTTTTGCTGAATTTATGGATGGAACTGAAGATCAATTTGCAAAGCGTATGACCCGTCAGGCCCATGCACTTGGGATGCAACGAACGCAATTTTACAATGCCTCTGGGCTTCCCCATAAATTGCAAAAAACGACGGCGCGGGATATGGCTATCCTTAGCAAATCCCTTTGGCGAGATTTTCCAGCTGCGTCCCAAAACTATTTTAAAACAACGGCCTTTCAGTTTCGAGGTGTTACCCACAAAAACCATAACCACCTCCTTGGAAAAGTAGAAGGTGTGGATGGCATGAAGACCGGTTATATCGCAGCTTCTGGATTTAACCTTGCAGCTTCAGTTAAGCGAAAAGGACATCGCTTGATTGTCGTGGTGATGGGGGGAAAGAATCGCTTTTGGCGAGATGCACACACAACAGAGTTGATCAACACTGCGTTTGTGGCTCCCCAAAATCTTGCTTCTTTAACAGGCGCAGTGCCACGCGCAAGAAATCAAAATCAAGAGATCAAGCTTGCTTCTTTATCTGCTAAAACCCATCTGGAGGGGCCTCACGCCATTCCTTCCCTTATCTCCCGCGCCCTTGCTGCTCCCCTACCTGTGGCTTCAGAAAATCATCTTAAAAAAGATCACGCGGGGGCTGGCTCCAACCTTTCCATCGCTCACATCATCAACCGTGAACAAATAGCACGTCCTCTTTTTGAGAAAAAAACCCGGAAAGATCTGAAAGCTTCTTCTCACCGCAAACGAAAAAAACATTAATCTTCTTAAAGCACCTTTCATTTTGCCGTTGCTTCTTTTACCATGGAAGGAATGAATCTCTTAAGGAGCCTTAAGCAAAGCCCATGGCTATTCAATTTTCAGTTTCTCCCCATGCCTTGGAGCATTTGAAGCAGCTTCAAAAAAAAGCTGGAAGCTTTCTTCTGCTTAGAATTTGCGTGGATGCGGGTGGGTGTTCAGGGATGAAGTACGACCTGAAGCTTGAGGATCATTTTGCAGAGCTTGATGGGGATGTAAAGCTCGCAGAATTTGAGAACATTGGGGTTGTGACAGATTCTGTCTCCCTCCCATTTCTTACAGACGTTGAGTTGGACTATGAGGCAAGCCTTATGGAAGCTGGGTTCGTTATCCGAAACCCCCAAGCCAAATCTTCTTGCGGCTGCGGCGCCTCTTTTTCTTTGTTTTAGGAAAATCTTCTCTAATAAAATGACGCTTTAATCTTCTTCCTGCGCGTGATGCAAATTTTATAAAAATGATAAAAAAACAATATGTAATTTTATTTATTTTGTATTAATTTTTTGTTAATTTATGATTTCTTTCAATTTCATAAAAATTTAAAATGGGATCATAAAATGAAAAAATTTTTATTCTTGATGTTTACTTGTGCAACAGCCACAACAGTTTCTTATGCAGGAGACCGTTTACGGATGTTGGAGGAAGCAGGCAACCCTCTCAAAAGCAAGAATCTCACAAAGAAGGAAAAGAGCAGTGCAAAGGAAACGTTTGGTAAGCTTTCGCCCGCAATTTCTGAATATTACCGGGCAGAAACTTTAGATAGTGTCGTCAAGAGACATTAAGCCAAAGTGCAAGGCAACGAATGTGGGTTGCCGCAAGGAAGGAGGAAGTATTTTTAGCGTACCCGCGTGGCTATTCCTCTCCATCGTTTAAGATGCAAGAAGGCATTTTCGA
>JBOFKH010000042.1:0-4592 GCA_051657225.1 Alphaproteobacteria bacterium | reverse complement strand
TAAAAAGGTATGTATTTACATGAATTGTTTTATCCTTAATCTTTTGGTGCAATCCATTTTCGTCTAGGACAAGTAATTGAGGTAACTCAAGCCCATCGGGGAAAGATTCGTGAGTTTCCAAGTAGTCTCTCTCAAACATTTCATGTGCAGAAAGAGGAACAAGCCCCTGAGTAAAACTATCTTCAAGAAGTCTTTGGTAAACGAGGTATCCATCTGCATAAGCTCTTAACAAACTAGTGCGAAGTCTTTTTAATTTAGACTTTTCTCTTGTGTCTTTAGAAGCAAGGCTCAACGAAAAATTTTCTATCTTGTTCCAAATTAAGTCCCAAAAATCTTGTCCGCGCCTTTGTTCAAGAGGCTGTTGAAGATGAATGTGTAAGGTTTGCGTTTGGCGCAAGCCCTTGTCATGCAATTTTCTTACATTTTTTTTCTGTGAAGTGATGAGCGCATTTTCAAGTTTCCCAGTTGTACTTTTTTTAAGATTTTTTAAATACTCTTGCTCCTCTGTGTCATCTCGGAAAGACTTATAATCAAACGTCAAATAAGTATTAAGTGGAATTGCCCTTAACCCAAAATCCGCATCTCTTTCAATCTGCTGAGCTTCATAATAAGAGACAGATGGGTCTGCACCAGTTGCATTCCAAGAAAAGACAACAGACCATTCATCGTGATTTTTCAATAAATAACACCCAACCAATTCATTATTAATATCAAATTGAACGGGGACAACTAAATCACTATCGCTAGTTACTGGTTCAGAATGGCTTTCTTTTTTCTGATTGCCAAACAAGTCATTCAAAAAACTTTTAATCATCAGAAAAAGTTGAGGTGTTTTTATCTTCCGTACAGGCATATAAACTGTCCCTTCTTTTATCTCCTGAAAGTCCAAATGTCTCTGCGTGGTAACTCCCACTTTTTCCATGAACCCATGGACATTTTGAGTTGTCAAGAGAAATATTGGCAAATCAAAGAACATTGCAAACGCAACGCAGTTAGAAATAGGAACATCAAAGTATGCATAAAGAGCAAGCGCAATAATAACTGGCCAAATAAGGTATACCAATTGAGAAAAGTTAAACATCAAAATTGTTGCTGATTTGCCTACAATCTGATTAACTTCCTTGATTTTTGGCACTGGTGGATGAAAAATATTTTGCGATTGAGAATGCATACCTTGATACCTAGAGAATAAATTAAAAAACAACCATTCTTTAAGGTGCAGCACCTCCGCCAGCAGTAAACCCAGCGGTTCCTAACTTGCCGATCGTTGCAGCGCCGACCCAAATCATAATGATTGCAGCCAATGGCAGGAAGCCCTGAAACCAATCCCCGTCCTTCAGTCCCTTAAAGACCCCAAAAACTAATGCAGCGATCGCCAAGACAACAACAACTAAAGTTACATTCAAGTTAAGATCGCAGATATTTTGAGTGATATCTACGAGCCCAGCAGAAGTGGCAAGATAGACAAAAGGTCCTGCAACCGACGACAAAACTCCTCCAGTACATGCCGCAGGGGGGGTAAACGCAAGTGCGGGGAATGCCATTGAAGCAGAGAAGAAAGCCCCACCGATGGCGTATACTCTGGCCTTAAGCTTGGAGGAAATTCGCTGCCTTGTTTTCTCAAAACAAGTAACAAGCGACGCCAGAAATAACAAGCCAAAAGTAAGCCAATCATGCGTAAATAGAAAATTTACGCTAAAAGCAGGAAGAATAAACCGAGGACTAAAAACAAAGGAGCCAATAGAATGAAAAAAAGAAGTAAGCTCCTTCTTGGGAGGTAGCAAATCTATAGAACGTGAATCCATTGTTTCTCCAACAAGATATGAGTTAATGAACAGCCAATGCACGCCAACTCAAAATACTATAACACACAAGTCGTGAAAAAATCACGCAAAAGCAAAAAATCAAAAAATGGCAAAATTCGGTAAGATAGACCTGAAACAGAATTATTTCAGAGGGTTCATGCCTGAAACAAGAGAGACGAAAATAGACCTGCGTCTAGACAGAAAATTCAAAACTGCAATTGAGGGGTGGGCCAAGGCTCAGCGAAGAAGTACGACGCAAGCCATTCTTAACCTATTACAGAAAGTTATTATTGATCAAAATATAGATATTATTAGCATTAATCCAGAGACAAGAGAAAAACTCCAGGCGATCGCCGCAAGTCGCGGTATTACGCTAGAAGCAGTTATAAATGAGTATTTATACGAATTGACAAAATCAATCGAGGATTGAGCAAAGAATATGTTTGCCTTGATGCTTCACTGAAATGGCTCCAGCCTGTTCGAGAGAGCGAATAGCCGACAGCCTCAATCCCTTCAGTTTCAAGCAAAGAGAGAGCCATTTGTTTAGATCCAGAAGCTAGAAAATTCCATTTTTCGTGTGCTATTATTCTCATCCCAAAAACCTCAAATCTTAGCTAAGGTCACCATTTCAAGCTGGTTTTGATATTTGCCTTGACGATCTGCATAACTAACTTCGCAAGGATTGCCCTCAAAAAACAAAAGCTGAACAATCCCTTCATTAGCATAAATACGGCAATCTGCGCTAGAAGAATTAGAAAACTCTAGAGTTAAATGGCCTTGCCAACCAGCTTCGCCAGGAGTAAGATTTGCGATTATACCTATCCTTGCGTAAGTTGATTTACCAATACAAAGAACCGTGACATTAGGAGGAATGGATATTCGTTCTAGAGCCACCCCTAAGCCATAAGAGTGAGCTGGTAGAACAAAATAAGTCCCTTGTTCGTCCTTGTGAAGAATTGCTGGCTTCAAATTATCTGGATTAAAATTTTTTGGATCCACAACAGTTCCAGGAATATGGCAAAAAACCCTGAAATCTTTCGGACTTAAACGAATGTCATATCCGTAAGAGGACAGCCCATAGCTAATTACAGATTGACTCTCAGTGGATCTAATCAACCTTGGGATGAAAGGCTCAATCATGCCCTGCTGAGCCATCTCTGTAATCCAAAGATCATTCTTAAGTGATTGACTCATAAACTTTTTGTTGTCCAACCAATCTGACTTTCAATTTTCTTTCGTCACGCATTTTTCTCAGAATATTACCTGCCGCGGTTCTATTTTTCCCAATAATTCTAGACAACGACGTTTCAGTAACTTGACCATACTGACCAATAATTGCAAGAACTATATTTTCGTTATACTGGTCACGGGTCAAGTCTGGCATCCTATAAACCCAAGTATAACCTTCCTTCTTTTGATCCCAACGATCGCCAATTTTGCCTTCAGAATGAAGTTTTTTGGCAATCTGTCGAACGAGTTGTTCCGATAAAATTCGTTTATATTGAAGGAATAATTCATCCTTCTTTGGCGAACTTTCCTTGATATATTCTAGTATTTCTTGTTCCTTAACCGCCAGTATATCTTCAAATACTAAATTTTCAGATCGCCAAAATCGAGAAGCGGAATATTCTCCACTCGGTCGTCGTCTGCTTTTTATTTTAATAGCCTGCTTATTCGTAACAAGATATCGTAAAGTGTCTTGGCAAACATAAATTCCTAGGTTTGCTTTCTCTGCAATCTCACGTACTGTTAAAGCTTCCCGTTCATTAGTAGGTAGTTGGGCTAAGATATTTGCTTGATTAACAGGCTCCTGCGTTATTTTACGAATGCCTTGAGCTTGAGCAAGGTATGTTTCAACAATCTTTATTGCGTTCTCATTTTTTTCTGCATTGCACCACAGCGTCAATGCCATATCCTTTTGAAATACACTAATATTCAGTGTTTTAATCTCAGGGAATGTTTTAAAGAAAAGACAAACCCTTATGTAATGCTCAACTTTTTTTCTAGCACTTTTATCGTCTTGTGCAGTAGCATGTGTCCATATTTTTTTAGCCTGATCCTTTTGGCGATCGCTAAGGTCGCTGAGATCGATGCCACTGAAAACATCTTCAAAAATTAATGGTTTTTCTTCTGTTTGTTGCATAACTATGGTGCCAGAGTTCCTTTACGCCAACGATTTTTCTCGTACCATGCCGCCACTTCAGGCATCCATAGTTTAAATTTTTCAAACATCATTTCAGTCATCACCCGCGTTTCTGGTTGTACATCAAATTTGCCGCGAATGTCCAGTAAATGCATAATTGCACGGGCATTGCCAGACATGACCCAATGTTGCCTTACGTCAAAGGGAATTAAGCCTCTGGCATGTTCTTCAGCCAATCCTTGTTGAATCCGTTGGGCGTAGAGTTGGCAACCCTGGCGACACCACTCTAGGTCTTCTTGGCGTTGCTCAGCGGTGTACTCGTATTTCTTGCCTTGCCGATCGCTATACGAACCAACCGGACGCAGATAAAACACATCTTCAATGTCTAACTTGCGCTGGGCCGCTTGGATAATGCGATCGCCTGTATAGCGAAACGAATTATGGACCACAATATCGTTTGCCACAAAATTATGGTGTGGGTCCTCCATCTCTAAGTCATATGTAGGCTCAACACCCAAAAAATCAATGGAAACGACTTGGGCTGATTGTGCGCGATCGCCAATCCCATGATGTGGACGACGAAGGCCGGAAGTTGCATATGTGCGCGATCGCGCTGCCACCATCAAAGATGAGCCAACTTCAAT
>JBOFKH010000041.1:0-2056 GCA_051657225.1 Alphaproteobacteria bacterium | reverse complement strand
CTCCTTCCATAAAAACCCAGCAGGGGAGGAAAGACGCACCCACCGTCAACCAGGTATAGGCATAAATATGGCGCTTGGTTGCCTGAACTCCTTGAACCACAGGCATCATGGGGATGCCTGCTTTTTTGTAGTCTGCTTGTTTTAAGAGAGCAAGGGCCCAAAAGTGTGCCGGTGTCCATAAAAAAATAGTCAAAAAAAGTACCCAAGGGGCCAAAGCAAATTCAGGGGAAATGGCAGCCCAGCCAACCACGGGGGGCAGCGCCCCTGAAGCTCCGCCGATAACGATATTTTGAGGCGTTCGCTGCTTTAAGAGCATCGTGTACACGACAACATAAAAAAAGATCGTAAACCCCAGCCAAAATGCCGCTACCAAATTTAAAGCAAGCCCTAAAACGCCAACGCTTCCCATGGCTAAAAAGAGTCCAAATCCTAGGGCTTCTGGGGGCTGAATGCGGCCTTGGGGGAGGGGGCGTTGTTGGGTGCGAGACATGCGTCCGTCTAAATCCCGCTCATACCACATGTTGAGGGCCCCTGCGGCACCGGCGCCCACCGCAATGCACAAAATAGCGGTGAGGCCAAGGAGAGGGTGCAGTTGGCCTGGTGCCAGGATAAACCCAACCCAACCTGTAAATACCACCAGCGCCATCACCCGGGGCTTTAACAGCTCCCAATAATCTTTAGCTGTTGCAAGGTCAGACTGAAACCGCCACAATTTTTGTTCCGAAGCAAGCAAACCCTCGCATGTGTCATTTAACATGGGGGAGTTCATCGTAGGCATGGAAAGGAGGAGGGGAGGAGAGGGTCCATTCAAGGGTGGTGGCGCCTTCGCCCCAGGGGTTCGGCTCTGCTTTTTTCCCAAAACGCAAGGTGTGGTAAACAATATAGGCAAACAAAAGGCTTGCCCCAAAAGTTAGCAACGCCCCTGCTGAAGACACCATGTTCCACCCTGCATAGGCATCAGGGTAGTCTGGAATGCGTCGTGGCATGCCTGCCAGCCCCAAAAAATGCATGGGGAAAAAGAGGACGTTAACCCCCACAAAGGTCAGCCAAAAATGCCATTTCCCGAGGCATTCGGGATATTGGCGGCCCGACATCTTGCCGATCCAGTAATAGAACCCTGCAAAAATCCCAAAAACGGCTCCCATGGAAAGCACATAGTGGAAGTGTCCCACCACATAGTAAGTGTCATGCATGGCGATGTCCAACCCGCCATTGGCCAACACAACCCCCGTCAGCCCCCCTAAGGTGAAGAGGTAAATAAACCCAACGGCAAACAGCATAGGGGTTGGAAACCTAAGAGAGCCCCCCCACATGGTGGCGATCCAGCTAAAGACCTTGATTCCCGTGGGAACAGCGATGATCATGGTCGCAACGGTGAAATAGGCCTTGGCATTTACATCCAACCCCACGGTGAACATGTGATGGGCCCACACCACAAATCCAACCACGCCAATGGAGACCATGGCGTAGGCCATTCCTAAATATCCAAAGACAGGTTTTCTTGAAAATGTGGAGATCACATGGCTGATAATTCCAAACGCGGGTAAGATCATGACGTAGACTTCTGGATGGCCAAAAAACCAAAACAGGTGTTGGAAAAGAACAGGATCTCCGCCGCCTGCTGGGTCAAAAAAGGTGGTGCCAAATCCACGGTCTGTGATCAGCATGGTGATGCCGCCTGCCAGCACGGGCACGGAGAGTAATAACAGAAAGGACGTGATCAACATTCCCCAAACAAACAAAGGCATTTTATGGAGCGTCATCCCCGGCGCGCGCATGTTGAAAATGGTGGTAATGAAATTAATGGAGCCTAAAATGGATGAAATCCCCGCCAGGTGGAGGCTAAACAGCATAAAATCAACGGCAGCATCCGGGTGCCCGAGGGTGGAGCTTAAAGGCGGGTAAAATGTCCAGCCTGTGCCGGCCCCCCCCCCCACAAAAGCAGAAAGGCACAGCAACATTAGCGAGGGAACCAGCAACCAAAAGCTGATGTTATTCAGCCTTGGGAAAGCCATATCCGGCGCGCCAATCATCAAGGGCACGAACCAGTTGCCGA
>JBOFKH010000040.1:0-1049 GCA_051657225.1 Alphaproteobacteria bacterium | reverse complement strand
CATCAAACCAAGATGACCATTGTTCAAAAAGGCCTGCCCAAACAGATTTGGTAATTTTTTCAACGCCAAACCAGCATAGAATTTCCCATCTTTCAAACTCTACATAACCCATATAAAACAATTTGTTAAGTTTGTTTTCGATGTCAGAACTAAACCTTTTAACGCCAGCCATAAATACTCCAGAGAGAATAATAGGAACTCAATTTTGATTTTGAGTATAGTATTTAAGTTTTGCGTCTTCAATTTTTTTTTTGTGATTTCAAAATGGCTTGGACACATACAGAAAAAGAAGAAAAGGTTAATATAAGCCAGTACACACAGAGGGGACGCTCCGCGTCTCTCTGTGACTGGTTCAGGGCTCTGCCCCGAAACCCCAAAGGCAAAAAACCTGTCTAACAGGGTGATGGCTCGCTATGCGAACCATCACCCATAACTAGCTTGGATGGGCATTTTGAGCGTCAAGGTTAAACCGCTGCGCGGTCGCCAATGGCGAACCTTGACCCCCAAAATGCCCGACCGAAGGAAGGGATCTAAAATCTAAAAGATCCCCCTCTTAAGGGGGATCTTTTATTAGATAAGAGGGGGTTTTTATATATTGCTGTTTTTTATGTGTTTTTTTTTCTGAAGGTGCCGTTTTTTTTCCGGACGATCGGAAATACATGTGTTTCCTCGGTTTTTCCTACCATAGGAAAAATATTTTCTTTTATTGTGCGTTTTACTTTCCTATAATCAGATTAAGTTTTCCGATTGATAGGAAAGAAAATGAGAAGTCAGGATGTAATCACTGAAAAGCAAAGAGAGATCAGGAAAGCAGATCTTCAACATCAGGAAGAAAAACGCGATAGAGAGCGGCTAGAAGCTCAGAAGAACCAAAACTTCACTCAGGTATACCCTTTGGGCTGGAAACGGCTTGCAGAGCTCGCTAAAGGCAATTCTGCGGCATTTGGGTTTTATACCTATCTTGCCCAACACATCGATGGTTCTTGCGGCGCTGTCGTTGCAGACCAAACATTTCTTGCAGAACAATTCAACGTCACAACGAGAACGAT
>JBOFKH010000039.1:0-1378 GCA_051657225.1 Alphaproteobacteria bacterium | reverse complement strand
TCACTACATGCTCCGAATTTGTAACCTGTAGTTTCGATTTGAGTGTAACCCTGATTTTCCAGAGTAACTACGGCTTTGTCTACGTCGGTACATGCAGTTAACGAAATCAAGCCAGCACAGAATCCTAGGAGAAGAATTTTTTTCATAATTTTTACTTTAGGGACTGCTCTAATATAACCCCTCCAAACCTTCACTGTCAACTTCTCCTTTAATTGTCAAATTAAAGCTTGGAACACCTTGTCTTAGAAGGCTTTTGTTATCCTAAGGTTTCGATAGCTCTTTCCCGAAATACGCTCCCATACGCTCTAGAACGACGTTGGAGGTGTGCCCATCCCATTGGGGTGCTTGGGGTAGTTCTACGCAGTGACAGGCGTTCCAGAGGGATTCTGGGATGCGATAGGTAATGGTTCCAGTTGGGAGTTCTAGTCCTGCGATAAACCATCCCTCGAAGCTAGTCCCATCATCGTGCTTCCAAGATTTCCATGCGACTTCTCGCTTGTAGCCGTGTGCGCTCCCAGCCATTGCTATTGATTCTGTGATCGTAGAGTTCTTCAAGGGTGTGGTAGGAGTCGGAGACGCTTTCAGCTTCGCCTTGGAAGAGGATGTTGCTAGAGGGGTCTTTTAGAGTTATTTGGGGCATGGGGTTGAGATAGCGGTTTGTTAGGTTACCGGGGTAAGAAAAAACCCTCTGAGATTGAGGGTCTTAAAGGGGCTTCTTCTATGTCGCAATTTTAGGGTTGGGTTTCTTTAAGTAATTATCTATTAAATCTTCTACTACCGCAGTGATGGTCTTATCTTTTTCTTCAGCAGCATCTCTGATAGCACCCATTCGGGATTCCGACAGTTTGATGTGAAGCGTTTCGGTTTTTCTGTTCATACTTTGTTGCTATTCTTTGGCTAAGGTGTTAATGTAAGTTTACAGCTCAAAGCTTTAATTGTCAAATTAACTTAACACAAGGATACGTACCAATGGTTTCAATGGAACAGATGGTTCAAAGTGCGATTGATGAAGAGAAGTCGGGAAATCAGTTCCCTGTTGATTTTGATGATATTTGGGTGGCAGCGGGATATTTTAGAAAAGATGCCGCGTATAAGTTTCTTTCAGAACGCTGTAAAGGGCTGAAACCCAATACCCACTATGTTTACCGTCAAATGGCGGAAAACCCTTTAGGGGGACGACCAATCGATAAATACTTTTTCTCTTTAAGGGCGGTTAAATTTTTCTTGACGCGATCCAATACTCCTGAGGGCGATTCAGCCCTTTGGAGTCTGATCGAAATCGAAGAAGCTTATTTAGCATATTTAGAACGTCAACTCAACTCAACCTCTACCCCTACATGGGTTTCAGATATTTCTACTCAAATGTCAACCCTCCATA
>JBOFKH010000038.1:0-1893 GCA_051657225.1 Alphaproteobacteria bacterium | reverse complement strand
CCCGCATATCTCACAGAAATACGATCGCGATCGCGTGGGTTTGGTCCTTTGGTCGCAACCATTTGGGCAAAAGTACCGGAGGTTCCCATGGCGATCGCGGTCTCCTTTGCTCCACAGGCGATCGCCGCATTTTTTGCAGGTTTGTCTTGATTGTGGTCTCTGTGTCGTCATTTTTCTTTCCCCAAAATATTGTTTATTGCCCATCATTGTGCGAGATGGGCGATCGCTAATTCGTTAAGATTTGATTGATTTAAGCAGGTTGCTTGCGCATCTATTGCACAAACGCTTTTCAAAGTTCCCGAAGCAGTTTTCATAAGACCAAATGTAGTTTGCATGATCTCCGCACACGCATGGAGCATGTTGCGCTTGATTGAATCTGTTGTAAACGACACAAAGGACTGTTAGTTCCCCCTTTGTGTCGTCGAATTCTATTTTCATTTATAATTCAATAAAAATATTTTGAGTGTTGACCCATTCTCTCGCTTGTTGCTCTAATACATCAATTTGAAGTTGCAAAGGGTGTTTTTGTCGATCACTGTAAGACATCCTTTTCCCCATCTTTTTTTCTAAAAGATAGATCTGATTTCTTAAATCTTCAGCTTTTTTGTGTGCAGGATGGGATATAAGCAACTTATACCGTTTTTGTTGTACCTCGGAATCAAAATTTTTAATTTTTGTGTTTACCTTGGATTGTTTGAATCCTAAAAATTTAGCTCCGCAACTTGTCCCCAAGTGAAAGGCTTCAGAGCATTCTTCGCTATTAGAATTTAATTCAACAACCCACATTACACGTTTTAGACCAGATCTTCCACAGCAGCTACAGCTATCTGTATCATCGTTAATTCCCTTTAGTGCAAACTTTTTCATCTTTTTTCTCCTTTATTCACTTTAGGGCTTCATCTCTCGCCCTTTCATATTTAGATTATGCCCTATAAAGTCCTAAAATGCAACACTCTGATCAAATCAATTTTGAGAATCGCCAGAATCCTTTGTGGGCAAGCATTCGTGAGGTTTAAAGTAAGTTTTCCCATTGTAAACGCGATTGATCTTAAGTCCCTTCCCGCAAACTGTGCAGAAATGCGTTGCCGTGCGAGTCGGTCTTGTGCGCTGGCTGTGTCCCTCCGGGCAACGATAGCGGATGTTCCCCTGAGCATCGCGGTCATGGATTTGCAAGTAGCGATCGCATCCTGGATGTTGGCATTTTGGCCTAAGCATGGCTTTCCCTCCAAGGCTTGGGTTCGATTGAGAAGCCATGATCTAGCGTGGGCCATCCTCCAGATCCCAAAAGAATACCAACGACCGATATCGCCCCACCCTTCAAATTTTTAAAAGTTACGCGATAATATCCCTCATCCTCGACGGTGGATACTTCTACTTCATTTGTTATCTGAAAACCGTTTTCATTCATTCGGTCTATGGCGTAATTAACTAATCGTTTTGCTTTCCCATCTGAAATAGATTTATCAGATGGTTTCAGAAAATAATTAGTTTTTTGATGGAGACAATTCCATTCTTCCTTTTTCTTATAAATAATCGTGCTGCATTTTGGCCTAGGCATTGTTTGGGGCCTCTAATTGAAACCGAATCCCAATGTAGTTATTCATTTTGACCACCTCCGCATTTATTGGAGCAAAAGACAAAATTCTTTTAAACGAGTATTCACTGCAAAAGTATTGTTTTTGATTGAAAGAAATACAAACTTTGTCAGGTGTTTTTTCTGCTATAACTTGCATGTTTTGTTCTCCCAAAAATACTGTTTATTGCCCATCATTGTGCGAGATGGGCGATCGCATTCAAACTAAAACGTATGTCGAGCTTGAGATGTAGAAAATTGATAGCCATTCATTAGATATGCTTTAGTAACATCTCTAGCTTCGTTTCTGCTCATATCTC
>JBOFKH010000037.1:0-3627 GCA_051657225.1 Alphaproteobacteria bacterium | reverse complement strand
CATTCTCCACAACCGTGCCCCCAAGGAGGGTGATGGCTGTGGGGGGTTGGTTAGTAGGTCCACCACCACCACCGCCTATACCACCACCACCACCACCACCGCCACCACCTGCTGAAATTGCAGCGATTGTAAAAGGCGTCTCAAAAGATAGCCCATCCGAGTCTATGGCTTTAATGGTAACGGTTTCATCATGGCTTAACGAAACCCCATTTTTTAATTTTAATTGGAAAACTCCTGAATTTTCAACAATTTCAAAGGGGCTCAGCTGGCCGCTGGGGGTGTAAACGGGGGTTGTGTAGCTGGTAATGTTGTTCTCAGGATCTGAACCAAAGAGGTTTCCCACAGTGGCACCTGTGGCCCCCTGTGTGACGGAATTTTTATCTAAGGTGATGGCCGTGGGCGCCTCATTAACGTCGGTGACGTTGATGATGAAGTCTCGTTCGGTTCTCAAGTTTCCCTGATCTGTTGATCGCACGCGGATGCTATAGCTCGTCTTCGAGCTTTCATAATTTAAGCTTGTGTTTAGCTTTAGCGCGTGGGTGACAGGATCGATGGTGAAGGCGCTGTTGTCTGGGTAATCCTCATCTTCAACAAGGGTATAAGTGAAGGTGTTTCCAGCATCGGGGTCTTGGGTATTTAAGATGCCAATTGCCATTCCCGAGGTTAGATCCTCTCTCATACTGTTTACAGCCGCGCCTGTTATAGGATTGAAAAGCGTTATAGCCGTGGGCGCCTCGTTGACATTCGTCACGTTGATGGTGAAGGTCTCCTCGCGGCTCAAGCCACCCAAGTCTGTTGCTTTGACCTGGATTATGTAAGAGGTCCTTGTACTCTCAAAATCAAACTGGGCATTTGTCCTGATGCTCCCAATCTGAAATAAAGCGTTGTCAGGGTAGGAAAGGAGGTTATTTGTTAGAGAAAATGTTAAAAGGTCTCCACTGCTGAGGTTGGGGTCAAAACCTGTCAACGAACCTATAAAAGTCCCAATAGGCACGTTTTCAGGCACAAGGTTATTCGATAAGATGATGTCCGTTGGGGCTAAATTGATGAAGCCACCACCACTGCCTCCGCCACCACCACTACCGCCTCCGCCACCACCACTACCGCCTCCTCCTCCTCCTCCACTACCACCGCTGCCTAAGCCACCACCACCGCCTAAGCCACCACCACTACCAGAGCCGCCATGGAAAAATTCAGATGCGGAAGGCGTTCCAAGGTATTGATTCTGGAGAAAATTGCTTCCGATGAGGGAGCTGAGCCCGGATCCTGCAAAAGCTTCTCCTGCCCCTGCGAAGGTATAGTCTCCGGATCCCAAATCAAGTGGGGCTAAGCTGATCTTTGCCATCAGGGTTTCTGTGATAAAGGGCCTTAAGGTTGGAATTGCGCTTCCAATGCTGTCCCAAAACGCTACAAGCTCGCTGAATGCATGGCGAATGTCATCTGGAGAAGCCATGTTTTGCACAGGGGAGCCCAGCAAATCTTCCAAAGGTTTTAGATGTTCTTCCAGCTGATCTAGGGCATCAGAAGATAAAACACCTTTCTCAGAAAGCAAAAAACCTTTTAAATCTTTAAAGTATTCTTCTACAAATGCTAAATTTTGTTTGAAAAGCAGAAAAAGCCTTTCGTCAAATTTGGGTGTGAAGGCTGATTTCATCAAATCCAAGACATGGGGTGAAGGATCAAGGGTTGCAATCATGGAAAGCTGGCCTGCGACACCTTTGAGCTGTTCTCCAGGATGCTGTGGTAGAGAAAACGTGAACTGAAAGTCAAATTCAGGTGTAGCGATCAGCTGAAGCTTGCTATCAGGAATTCCTTTAAATAGAGCGCTGTTTAGGGATGCAAGCTTTGCTTCCACAGACGATGTCGTGCTTTTAATATCTTTTTCCATGTTCGGCCCCTCCTCTTGAGAAGATGTCTTATGATTATGGAAATATTATAGCATAACTATTTGATAAGTATTATTTTTTATTTTGAAAATAAATTTGAATTGTTAACTTTTTATTTTTCTTTTTTTGCAGATGATCAAATATATTATGAAAAAATAATTATTATCAATTTGTTCATTAAAAAATGTTTTTTTTTTACCTTATTAAGTTATTTTTACTTTTCTTCACTTTTTTAATAGGAGTAAATTTTTCGATGAAATTGAGTTTGAGTTCTATGGTTTTGTTTGTTTCTGTTTTGCTTGCCTTTGAAGCGTTTTCATCTCCAGGACAATTCGCGCCTGGTGCAGAGAGTAGGAGCGTTATTAGGTTTGCTCTTCGTCAAGTCAGCCATCCAGATATTGATGAATTGCCCTTGGATCTGAGCATGAAATCTCAGAATCAGCTTGTATCAGTAAATGCATCCGTTCACGAGCAAGTTTTGAAGCGTTTGCATGAAATCGTGGTTAAAAAAATTGAAACCAAGACGCAAATTAGAAAACCCTATGGTAAACTGAACTTAGAGGCTTTGGCACATGATGTCAAAAAGAACCCCCGTGCAACTCAAAAAGACCGCGCTGCCCGTCTTGGTACCAGCTTGAGAACCACTTGTGATGGTTTGAAGCGTTTGAGAGCATCAGAACCTGGCTCTGTAAATTCTCTCGCTTTGGTCAATCATCTTTCCTGCGATAGTCGAATCGAAGAAGCATACTATCTAGGTCGCTTTCATGCATCGCTTCTTGTGATGTTACAAAAACAAGGGAGCCCTGTAGCTCCTCTTCAAGAAAAAATAAAGAAATTCCATCAGATTACCCTTGCTCACTAACCCCTTAGGCAACGGGTGTTTGCTGCCCCGGCACTTGGTTGGAGGCAATGATGGTTGTGCGGATTTGGTTGTAAATTTCTTGCAGGCTGGAAGGAGAATGGGGGATCAAGATGGTGTTCATGTTGCCACTTGACCCCATCTCTTTGAGGGTATCAAAATATTGGGCCATGAGGATCAAGCTCATCACATCTTGGGCGTTTACGTCTGGAATTCGGTCTTGAAATTCTACAAGGGAATGCTTTAACCCATCCACAATTTCTTTGCGCTGGCCAGCCATCCCGCGCCCCTGGAGAATTTTGCTTTCCGCTTCTCCTTCGGCTTGCTTGACCTTCAAAATCTTTTCAGCTTCCCCCCGCTCCATGGCTGCAATCCGCAACCGTTGGGATTCGTTTATTTCATTCATAGCTGCTTTGACCTTTTGGTCTGGCTCAATGTCTGTCACCAAAGCTTTCAGAATGTCATAACCGAATTCATTCATCACTTCTCTCAACTCTTCTTTCACGGAATCCGCAATGTCATCTTTTTTGGCGAACACGTCGTCCAGCTTGATTTTTGGAACGCACGCCCGAACCACATCGAAGACAAAAGCTTCAATTTGCCCTTCGACATTTTCAAGGGTATAGAAAGCTTCATAAATTTTGGTGGGTAAAATCCGATATTGTACTGAGGTTGTGATGCGCACAAAGACATCATCTTGGGTTTTGGTTTCCACATCCACGTCCAGCTGATTCAGGCGCAAAGTCACTTTACCGCGCTTTCTTTCTACAAAGGGAATCATGAAGTTGAGTCCTGGTTTTGAGATTCTGGAAAATTTTCCGAAGCGCTCAATCAAGACGCTGGTTTGTTGTTGCACCGTGAACGCAGAAAGCCCAAGGATGA
>JBOFKH010000036.1:0-8120 GCA_051657225.1 Alphaproteobacteria bacterium | reverse complement strand
GAACAGAACGTTTCGTCTACATTGTGGCGATTCGCACATCTTCTACGATTAATTGAATTTTAGAAGCCCCTCCCCAGTGAGACAGCTGTACTGTTCCCACAAGATCTACAGGCCTTTGGGTGTTTGAGAAAATAGCGTTACCCAAAGGGGTATCCTTGGATCGGAAAGCAACCCCTTCTATCCCAGAGCCATCTGCTTGCTTGAGGGTGAGGCGAGCGTGCTGCTCCGCAAAAAGCGCAGCCTTAGAGATCCGAACCTGTTGAAATAAAAACCGAGGCTGCGGGTTTCCTGCCCCAAAAGGTGCAAGCTTTCCAATCTCTTCTACCATAGGAAAAGACAACCCTTGAAAGGTTAGACAAGCCTCAATGTCTATCACCGGTGTCCCTGAATTGGATGCGTAAAACACCGCTGTTTTGTGTTGTAAAAATGTTTGAAAAGCTTCTAATTTTGAACTCTCCAGAGAAAAGCCGCCGGCCATGGCATGCCCCCCTCCTCCTAAAAGCAGGCCTTGATGGCAAGCCTCATGGATCAGTGAGCTGATATCCAACCCTGGGATGGAGCGGGCAGACCCTTTCCCCTGCCCTCCTTCAAAGCTGATCACAAACGTTGGGCGATGAAACCGCTCTTTCAACCTGCCTGCTATAATACCAATCACACCTGGGTGCCACCCTTCTCCAGAAACCACCAAGGCCGTCGCCCCCTCTTCCAGCTGGACTAAAGCTTGGGAGCAAGCCTCTTGCTCCAGTTCAGCCTCAATTTGCTGGCGTTCTTGATTAAGGGTGTTAAGTTTTTGGGAAATTTTTTCGGCCTCTCGAGGTATTTCACAGGTCAGCAAGCGAACCCCCAGGGAAGCATCCCCTATACGCCCTCCCGCATTGATGCGAGGCCCCAGCAAAAACCCCAAATGGTAAGCAGTTGGATAGGTGTTTAACCCCGCTACATCGCACAGGGTTTGAAGCCCCAAATTGGTGCGCTTGGCCAACACTTTAAGCCCTTGGGCCACAAAGGTGCGGTTTAGCCCCTTCAAAGACATGACGTCACAAACCGTTCCAAGGGCCACGAGGTCTAAGAGCGACAACAAATCTGGCTCTTGGCCTTTGTTGAAATAGGCCTCTTGCCGAAGCAGGCGGTTTAAGCCCACCGCAACAAGAAAAGAAAGGCCCACAGCCGCAAGCCCCTGGTAGGGTTCCATAAGATCAGCTTCTACATCCAAGCGGTAAGGATTAATGAGGGCAAAACAGACTGGGTTTAAAGCTTCTCCTCGGTGGTGATCTATCACAATCACATCCATCCCCTGGGCCTTTGCAAACGCAAGAGGCTCAAAAGCTGTCGTGCCGCAATCTACTGTAATGACTAGGCGAATACCTTTTTGAAAAAGGGTTTGGAGGCCTTTTGTGTTGGGGCCATAACCTTCTTCAAACCGGTCAGGGATATAGGCCTCTACCTCCACCCCAAGTTCCCTAAAATAACGGACCCAGAGAGCAGATGACGTCGCGCCATCAACATCATAATCCCCCCAAATGGCTATTTTTTCTTCTTTCTGCAGCGCCTGCCAGATTCGTTCTAAGGCAGGTTGAAGATCTGGGAGATGCTCTGGGTCTGGCAGCTGATGCTTTAAAAGCGGAGTGAGAAAAAGGGGAGCATCTTCTGGGTTTGTAAGGCGCTTTGCTAAAATTTGAGCTGTTAAAGCTGAAAGCTCATAAGTTTGCATAAGGTATTGGGCTTTTCGTATGTCATAATCGATGAGCTTCCAAAGCTTCCCCGTACATGAAAGGGTTTCAGAAACGTGCGCTTGATCTACATAGGAAAAAGACAAGGACATGGAAACGCTAAATTACCTCTTTTGCTAAATCTTCACCCGAAAAAACACTTTATTACCTCTATAACAGCCTTATGCTTTTTCTTCAATGGCTCGTCTGAGCTCTTCCACCAATTTTCTCACATCTTTTCCCCAAATTCTTTCTGATGAGGGGAGATCGAAGATGACTGTGATAAGCTTCTAAAAAATTTTCTCATGCGAGGAGGCGTAGAACGTACGCCCTGAGATTGCTCTGAGGCTTCTTCAATTTTTGCGCCTAGGCGGTCCAAAGCTCCAGAAACGCTAGCTGCCAAAACTACTGCATCCCTAATTCCAACACCACCGCGCACTTTAGAAATTTTATGCAGATTAGCTGCAATAGTTTTCGTATTCTCAAGGCCAAAATATTGAATAGATTCTAGAGTTTTAACCGCAAAAATTTTTGCACCCCTAACCATATCACTGTTAATTGATAAATCAAGATGTTGTAAGTGTTTTATAGTGTTAGCTGTCAAATTTTTTGTAGCTCTAACCGTAGTGTTACTGATTGACAAGTCAAGATACTGCAAAGAGCTCGAGAAATTAGCTGCAAATTCAGACGTAATACTGCTGCTTGATGAGCTAAAACGCTGCAAGGATTTTGAGAGCTGAGTAACTAATATTTTAGAGCCTTTGCTTCGAAAATTAGACTCTGACAAATCAAGATATTGCAAGCTTCCTGAAAAAAGTGAATTGCCGGAATTTGAAAAAACAGGCTTGATAGCGTTTTTAAACTCTCTAACCGATGGCTGAGAAGTCCACTTGCCTTTATTAAATGAATACTCACCTTGATTTTCTCTTTCCATAGCTAAAACAAAATGAGATATCGACAAAGCGACGACTGAAAATATGAAAAATACTCTTGAATCTAATTTACGATACACAAGAATTCCCTTTCCTTAACAATAAACATCCAGCTCAAAAAACAAAAAAATAAAGAGAATTAAAAATTTTGAATCCTACTTCATTAACCAAATTATGACAAAAAAATCTTCTAATAATTTGAAAATATTTTATTTATTAAAAATTTTATGGGATCTTGCAACTTGATTACATTTTTTAAAAAAACAGATTTTTTAAGCAGATTCTTAAAATTTTATCTTATGATAGGGGGTAGTTAATTGCTGAATGTGTTGTAGAGAGTTAAAAAAAATGAAAATTGATGCGTGTTTTTCTAGTCCTCTCCTCACAAAAGCTGCTATTTCAGAAAAACAGAATTTTGGGAATGCTGTTTTTTCCCTTGACTCGCCTCACCCAACAACGCCCTCTTTGGCTTCAAGCGTGATGGTCCACATGGCTCAATCCCTGCTAAAAATTCAAGAAATCCCAGATAGCTTAGAAAAAAAACGGGAAGCCAAGAAAAGAGGCGAAGCCCTTTTGGGATTGCTTGGAATGCTACAAACCCAATTTTTGGGTGGAGATTCCCCCCCCGCCCTGCTGGAAACTTTTGAAAAAACAAAAGATCTTGGTGCCAGCCAGATAAAAGATCCATGTCTGAGAGATATTCTGGAACAGATTGAATTACGTGCTGCGATTGTCCTCACCCAGCTGAAAAAACAGATTCCGTTTTCATAAATTATGGCTTCCGCTGGTTTGGTTATAATTTAAAATCTACTTTTTTTCAAAAGCTCAAAAAGCCTCTAAGCGAAAATTAAGAATCTCTCTGTTACAAGCATTACAGTTAGAGGCAAATTTCAAAAATCGATAGATTAATTACTGATGTTATCTTCAAATTTAAATTACTCATCATTTATATTTATTCAAAAAAATAAAACACGTCACTGGTTTGGAGTAATTTTATTAATTTTTATTCTGGGCAATACATATGCAATCTATTCTATTGGCGATGGAAGCCACACAATTTACATCCATCTCCTCTATATTCCCATCATTTTGGCTGGATTAATACTTGATATTAAATGGGGCATTTTAGCCGGATTCATTTCTGGAATCTTGGTTGGCCCCTTTCTTCCAGAAGACATTGCTTTGCAACGTTTTCAAGACCCCTATCTATGGGTTTTTAGACTTGGGGTTTTTTCTTTCGTGGGTGGCTTGTGTGGGTGGTTAAGCAAAATTTACCGAGAAACGATACAAACCCTTGGAAATTTTTCAAAAATTCATCCCCTTTCGGGGCTCCCTAATTTTTCAGGTGTGGAGGATTATTTTAACAAACGGGTCAAACAAAGCAAACAATTAGAACTTCGCTGTGTGGTGATTCAGCTGAAGCATCTTGATGAAATTAAGCAATCTTTCGGGTTTGAAGAGATGTATAAGCTTGTCCGGCAAATGGGAGAAGGAATGAAAAAAATTGCTTCCCTTGGGTTTGTTGGGCACCTGGATACACGACATTTTGTGATTTTAGCAGATCAAAAAGTAGAACTTGCTTATCTCATGGATAGTTGCGAAGAAATTATGCGAGAGGTGGTTCAGCTCCAAGGTATTTCGGTTTTCATGGAGCTCCGCTATGGCTCAGCCCAGTATCCAACGGATGATCAAAGCTGGCCAGGGCTTTGCAGAAAAGCATTCCTTGCTATAGAACAAGCACGCGAGCAGGGACAGCGCTTTGCCTATTATCTCCAATCGTTTGAGGAAATTCCTCGACAAAATTTGCAATTGCTGCATGATCTCAATCAAACGTTCTATAAAAACCAGCTAGCGCTTTTTTTTCAACCTCAGATTTCTCTTACCTCAGGTAATTTAACAGGCGTGGAAGCTATTGTCAGATGGAACCACCCTAAAATGGGCATTGTCCCTCCTGAACAATTTATGCCTTTGGCAGAAAAAACACTGCTTATCTCTCCCCTAACCCGATGGACTTTAGACCACGCTTTTAAAATAGTATCTGAATGGAAGCAGAAGGGCTTTCATTTAAAACTTACCCTCAAGCTTTCCTTAAGTAATTTACAGGATCCTCATCTCCAAGAAACGGTTCAACTTTTTTTAGAAAAACACAAGCTTCAACAAGGCGGTGTTCAAATTTGCTTAGAAGATTCCCATATTCATGAGCATACACTCGATTTAGAAACCATTTCGAAAGCGCTTCACGGTCTAAAATCAATCGGTATTGGCATTGCGATTGATAATACAGGGTATAAACATTTTTCTTACCGTTATTTGACTGATTTCCCCCTTGATACCCTTAAAATTGGAAATCAGCTGATCCAACAAATTGCCCAAGACAATGCGCCTGGGCACATCGTTCGCAACACCATTCAGCTGGGAAAAGAGCTTGGCTTTGAAGTTGTTGCCCAAGGCGTGGAAACCCAGCAACAGCATCAACTCTTAAAAGCCTGGGGATGTGACACCATCCAAGGACGGATCATCTCAATTCCCCTATCCGGAGATTCGTTTTTCGCCTGGTTACAATCTAAACATATTCAGGTGTAGAGCGCCTTTTTAGCCTGAAGGTATTTACGCAGTTTTCTTCTCGTAATAATACATAACAATCCACTGCTGCAAAATGGTGAGCGCATTATGCCAGGCCCAATAAATCACAAGCCCTGCGGGGAATTGCGCCAACATGACTGTGAAAACCACCGGCATCACGTAGAGAAACATTTTTTCTTGAATAGGATCTGCTTGGGGAGGGTTCAGCTTTTGTTGAAAAAACATCGTCGCTGCCATAATCAAAGGCCATCCACCAATCATTAAAAACGAAGGAGGTGTCCAAGGCAACAGGCCAAATAAGTTGAACAACGTTGTGGGGTCTGGGGCCGAGAGATCTTGGATCCAACCAAAAAAAGGCGCATGACGCATCTCAATACTTACAAACAGCACTTTATAAAGGGCAAAAAAGACCGGAATTTGAACCAACATCGGCAAACAGCCTGAAACGGGGTTTACCTTTTCTTTTTTATAAAGGCCCCAAATTTCTTGATGAAGGCGAGTCTTATCCGAAGCATAGCGCTTATTTAAAGCATCTAACTGGGGTTTGAGCTTTTTCATCCGCGCCATAGACTGATAAGATTTATTCGCAAGGGGGAAGAACAGCAATTTCAACAAAACTGTAAAGACTAAAATGGCAAATCCAAAATTACCTGTCCAATCTTTCAGCCAGGCTAGGGCATAAAAAATGGGCTTTGTTAAGAAATAAAACCAGCCAAAATCCACGGCTAAATCAAAATGGCGAATCTGGTAACGGTTTTCATAGTCATCAAGGATATTCAGCTCTTTAGCCCCTGCAAACACATAATTTTTTGCCTCCAAAACGCCTTGAGGCGCAAGGGTTTCAAGCTTTTCACGAAAAAACACCTGGTAGGCTTCAGGCATTCCAGCCTGTTTTTCATAATATTGAAACGCGCTGTCCACTTTTTTTGTTTGTTCAGGAACCAAGCTCACCAGCCAAAATTTATCTGTAATCCCGATCCAAGTCTGGGAATTTGCTTGCTCTATCAAGGGTTTTTCAACCAAATCTTTGTAAGCAACTTCCTTCAGGGTGCCGTTGAAAACACCAAGCGGGCCTTCATAAGAGATAAAAAATCCTGAAGTTTGGGGTGTTCCCGTACGTAAAGCAAGACCTTGGGTTCCAAGGGAAATAGGTGATCCACTTTCGTTTAGCACCCGCTGGGTCACGGTGAATAAATAGTTGTCGTCTACGGCAATCACTTGCTCAAACGTAACCCCTTGGCCATTTTCCCAGGTTAAGCGAACTGGCTGTTGGGGCGTTAAAATGTGTTGATCTGCTTTCCAAAGGGTTTCAGCATCTGGAAGACGAAGCTTCGTGTCAGGACTGTACCAACCCATAAAGGCTTGATACGGGTTTTCGCTATGCTCAGGAGATAGCAAGACAATCTGGGGGCTGGAGGGATCTAATTGCTCCCGATATTTCTTCAACAGCAAATCGTCAAACATGGCACCTTGAAGCCTTAGGGAGCCTTCCAACGAAGCCGTTTGAATTTTGAGACGCTCGCCCTGTTGGAGCACGTGTTCTCGAGGAAGCTTTGGCACGGAGCCCACAGGAAGGGAAGGACTTATGGGACGCCCCACAACACGTTGATCAGGTTGAGCCTGGGGGGCTTGGGAAGGCGAACTGGAAACAGCTTGGGAAGCTTCCAAGACCGGCGCTTGCTTAGGACGCAGCCAATATTCTGACCCCAATAGAATCATACACGTTAAAACGACGGTGATGATAATGTTACGATTTCCAGGTATCATACGTTTAAATCTCTTTTCTTTTTTTGAAGCATTTTACCTTTAACACTGCTCTGGTGAAGGGTAACGTCCGAGATGACTGTAGCAGATTCATCTTGAAAATCAACACCTGAAGCGCCCCAAGGGTGACAGGCTAACAACCTTTTCACTGTAAGCAAAAGCCCTTTCCAAAGGCCAAAGCGTTCAAGCACCTGAACGCAGTAAACTGAACACGTGGGAACAAAGCGGCACGTTGGACCGGGATGTGCCACAAAAAAGGGGCGAAACACCTGATAAAACCTTAAAGCAAGGGAGGCAACAAACCCCACGGAAAGCTTTAAAAAAGAAGAAATCATAATGGCGCTATTCAAGGGGCAAAGCCGTTTCCTTGGGACGCTTTGAACCTCCCCGTAGAAAAGCAAACGCACGCTTCAGTTGTTCTAGCAAAACAGGGAAAGAAATTTCTTTTGCGTCCCCTCGGGCAACACACACATAATGTGCTAGTTGAACTGGGAAATCTTCTTTTAAAAGTCTACGGATGGCTTCTTTAAGGCGACGACGGACACGGTTACGAACAACAGCCTTGCCCATCTTCCGGGTTACGACAAATCCAAAAGAAGGTGCTGTGTCAGAAGAAGCCGCTTGGCCTTTTTGAAGAATAAAAGCTGGAGCAACCCATTTTTTACCACCAGAAACCGCCAAAAATTGACGCCGTTTCTTTAATGTACAAATGCCCAACTGGAACTTTCCTGTTTTTAGATTCTAAGGGTTTTAAGCACACCCAAAAAGCGCGCTCACCCCAATTAAGCAGATAACCGAAGGCGTCCCTTTGCGCGCCGCCTCGAAATGACACTTCGTCCACCGGGAGTCGCCATACGGGATCTGAAACCATGGCGTCTTGCCCGAACGAGTCGGCTAGGTTGGAACGTACGTTTCATAAATTCTCTCCATTCTTGTTTTTGCTAAGCAAAATTAGGCCCCATCATGGATGATAAAAAATTAAAAGTCAATCGATCACAAAAGCCGTTTTTTCAACCTGGAAGCTTTTTTCCCATATTTTTTCTGACGAATCAGCGCTGCAAGGCGGGCAGCCCCCCCTGACGGAAGGCATCCCACCATCTGTTCGGCAGCTTTTTCAAGAATCTCCGGTGAG
>JBOFKH010000035.1:0-24858 GCA_051657225.1 Alphaproteobacteria bacterium | reverse complement strand
GACCTTCTTCCGCTGTGATCACCACAGGTCTCTCTGCTGTTCGTCTGTCATGGATAAACAGACCTTTCAACATACCTTGCTCGTCTCTTTGGGCTGCATAAAAAGTAACAGAGCCTAACGTGGTGAATTCACCAGGAAGGACCATCGAGCTGGAATAGCTGTGACGCAGGTCAAGCTCTAGTTGGCGAAATTTTTGAAAAGAAAGGGGAAGCACGTAAAGCGTCAATCCCGCTACAAAAAGGGCGAGCAATCCTCCAAGCTTGAAAACAGGATCCATCAAAAAATACTCTGAACATCCTGCTGAACGCATCACTACCACCTCATGGTCCGTGATCAGACGATGGTAGGTTAACAAAACACTTACCAAAAACCCTATGGGGAGCGAAAGGATTAAGAGGTCTGGGAGTAAAAAGAAGATAAAGTAAAAAAACTGGCCAAGGGAAACGCCGCGGGTGACGATAAGCTCCACAAACCTAATGGACTGAGCCAACCAAATGATGCTTGTTAAAGCAAGGGTGGAGGTTGCTGTAAAAAAAAATAACCGCCTAAAAAAATAAGACTTTAGTACCACGTTAAAAGCTTTTAAATGACCCTGTAAAATGACCTTCAAACAGAGACCGCAGCATACTATAGTCGCACCCCAAAGTCATGTTTTTTCATGGAGCTTGTTCACAAAAACCCCTCCAAATTAGTTAAAAATCTATTTTTTCAGCAATTGAACGTGGCTGATAACCTGACGAACATTGGGTATCTCGCGGGCATGGGCTTTAACAAGCTCAAGTTCTTGCTGGTCTTGAGCAATACCAGTGAGGTAAATAATTTTGTCAACAGCTCGAATGCTGTAATTTCTGGAGCGAATGCGCTCATCCATCAGCAAGGCTGTTTTAAGCTTTGCGGAGATCCAAGCATCTCGCGTATAGTCTTGGAAACCAGCTGGCGTTCCTAGTTTGATTTCATCAACCACTTTCAAAACACCCTTTGTTTGTTGGGCAAGTCTCACAGCGTCCATCTTAAGCTTTTGGTTTTCGACAATGCCTGTCAACACAACAACCCCTTTTTGAACAGAGAGCCCTACCTGTTCAACCAACTTGCTGTCATGGGTCATCCAAGCGTAGTTGATTTTTGCACGGATGTTTGTGTCGCTTGCAAAACCTTCAATGCCTCGCTCTTCAGCTGCTGTGGCTCCAACCAACGCGCCAGCCCCAATAACCGTAATAGGGTCGCAAGCACTTAAAACAAGGGCCATGGACAAACATAAAAATTTAAGCAGCAAACCGTTTTTTTTCATATCAAACTTCCTAAATGCTGAAACAGAAAAAATAACCATACTCAAATTTTTAACATTTGCAAACGGCAATAATTTACACGGGTAAAAATTGGATTGACATTTTTGCTCATTTTCTTGAGATTATTTTGTATCAGATGGCTGGATAGTCGCTGCCGGTGAAAATTTTTACTGGGAGAGGAAAGTCCGGGCTCCACGGAAATGCAGTGTCGGGTAATGCCCGGCGAGGGTGACCTTAGGGAAAGCGCCACAGAAAATATACCGCCTGGCGTGTAAGCGCAGGGTAAGGGTGAAAAGGTGCGGTAAAAGCGCACCGCGTTTCTGGTAACAGAAATGGCAGGGCAAGCCCCACTGGGAGCAAAACCAAATAGGGACAGTCTAGGTATTCCTAAAGCTTATTTTCGAGCTTTGAGCTGTTCGGGTCGGTTGCTTGAAAGCTTTGGCAACAACGCTTTTAGATGAATGACTATCCCCTTTTCAAAGGGACAGAACCCGGCTTATAGGCCATCTGACATTAGACCTCTTATCGAAGCCACTTTTAGGGAACTGAGGGGCAGGAATTGACGAAGCGCAAGACCGGAGTGTACTTAGGGTACATGAGGATCTGAGCACCGGAGTGACGCACCCATCGGCCCATAAAAGGAACTTTCGAAAGAGGCCTATTTTTCTTGTGAGAAATCTTGATAAAGAGATGCTGTGTCTGCTGGTTTTTTCTAAACACAGCACCTGGACCGTGATACCGTTAAGAAAATATAGTCCATGTTACGTATTGGCGGAGGAGATGGGATTCGAACCCACGATACGGTTTAACCCGTATAACGGTTTAGCAAACCGCCGCCTTCAGCCACTCGGCCACCCCTCCGCACGCTTCAAAACATAATGGATTTGAACCATTTTCGCAACTGATAAAAACTTCACGTTTCGCTGGCATCTGATGTGGCCAAGATAGCTGAGCCAAATGCGTTGGCCGAATTCAAAATATTAGACCTTTTTCGAAACCACTTTTAGGAGCTGAGGGGTAGGAACCCACGGAGCACAAGACCGGAGTGTACTTAGGGTACATGAGGATCTGAGTACCGGAGTGACGCACCCATCGGCCTATAAAAGGAAGTTTCGAAAAAGGTCTATTTAAAGTGGCTTCTTGAGAAAAGGCTTGAGATAAATCGTTAAACCTCTCCGATGGTTTTCAATTTTATTTTCGGGTGAACTTCATGTTGAGAGATGACAGGCGTTAAAGGCCTGAATCGCTCAACAATAGATCGAACATAAGGACGCAGTGTCCCACTGGTTAGCAGCACAACCATGTCGCTACGCTGGGTATAAGCTTGGAAAGCGGTATTCATTTTTTCAACAAATTCCTGCAGCTTGCTGGGTGGCACAATAAAATGCTTGATCTCCCCGTCTCCCGACAACGCGTCTTGGAAGGTACGCTCCCACGCAGCTGACAATGAGATCACCTGCAAAACGCCCTCTGTGGTTTCGTAAGACGCGCAAATTTGGCGACCAATCCTGGAACGCACATGCTCTGTCAACGCTAGCGGATTACGGGTGGATGAAACAGCTTCTCCCACCCCTTCGATGATGGTTCCTAAATCTCGAATAGAGATCCGCTCTGCCAACAAATTTTGCAAAATTCTCTGGAACATAGCAGGTTGAAGCTGGGTGGGCACCAAATCTGAAAAAAGCTTTTGATGAGGTTTTTCCAAGCGGTCGACCAATTTTTGAACATCTGAAAAAGAAAGTAATTCGCCCATGGAATCTTTCAAGACTTCAGTTAAGTGGGTTGCCAGCACGGTTCCTGGGTCTACCACCGTATAGCCCTCCACCTCTGCATCCGCCCGTGAAGTTGGATAAATCCATTTGGCATCCAGCCCAAAAACGGGGTCTTTGGTATCTTCTCCAGCAAAATGGATGGCGCGTCCTTGGGGGTCTAACACCAACAACATCTGGGTCCGTAGCGTTCCTTTAGCGACTTCTATGTCTTTAATACGAATGCGATATTGATTGGGTTCTAATTGGGTGTTATCCAAAACCCTCACAGACGGCATAACAAATCCCATCTGGCTTGCGATATCTCGACGAATATTCTTAATTTGATTCGTGAGTTTACCGTCATTTAAGATTTCGAGCAGACCATACCCAAGCTCTAACTTGATAGATTCAATCTGTAACGCCGCACCCAACAAATCTTCTGAATTGGTAGACGTCGTTTGCAAAACGGCATCCTGTTTGCTGGATTCTCTTTGTACGCTTAATTGCTGCTCTTTCAGCTTCCAAGAAACAGCCCCAGTCGCCAAAGCCAAAGCCAAAAAAGGAATGGCTGGGATACCCGGAAGCACGGCCATCACTGTCATCAAAACCGCACTCATGCCAAGGGCTGTTGGATAAGCGCTCAACTGCCCAAATAGGGCTTTGTCTGCTGAACCATCAGCGCCTGTTTTGGAAACCAACATACCTGCCGCAACAGAAACAATCAGCGCTGGAATTTGGGTGACCAGTCCGTCTCCCACCGTTAAAAATGTATAGGTATGAGCTGCCTCGGAAAAGGTAAGGCCTTTTTGGACAACGCCGATGATGATCCCTCCGATGATATTGATGAAGGTGATCATAAGACCTGCAATGGCATCTCCACGCACAAATTTTGCAGCACCATCCATGGCCCCGTAAAAATTGGTTTCATTCTGGATGATTTCACGCCTTCTCTTCGCTTCCGACTGATCGATGGCCCCGGCTGTTAAATCTGCATCCACCGCCATTTGTTTTCCTGGAAGGGCATCCAAGCTAAACCTTGCGGCAACCTCGGCGATACGTCCCGAACCTTTGGTAATGACGATGAAATTGATAATCACCAAAATACCGAAAACGATCATCCCGATAACAAAGTTACCCCCCATCACGAAATAGCCAAAAGCTCGAATCACCTCTCCGGCGGCGTGGAGTCCTTCATGCCCGCCGGAAAGGATAAGACGCGTAGACGCAACATTAAGCGACAGGCGCATCATAGTAGCAACCAAGAGCACCGTTGGAAAAGAGTTAAAATCCAAAGGTTTTTCTATGAAAAGCACCGTCATCAAAATGAGAACTGAAAACGCCAAAGAAATGGCCAAGCTCATATCCAAAAAAGCTCTGGGCAAAGGCAACACCAAGACCACTAAAACCGCGATCAACCCTAAAGCAAGAGCCACTTCACCACGCTGCAGCACACCTCGAACGCGCCCTAATTGGTGCAACGTAGCCACGGGATTTTTCGCCGAGGACGATAAGATTTCTAAAAAAGAGCTAGGAGGCACAGGTAAAAACTCCTTGGGTTGAACGCGATTGAAATGATTTAATTGAGGGTAACAATTTTCCCTTCATCCTCCCCAAATCCTTCCCCATCCTCTTCTAGGTGCTCTACACCATATTGCTTGAGTTTGTTACGAAGGGTTCGGATAGTAATGCCTAAGATATGGGCTGCGTGGGTTCGGTTCCCTAAACAATGGTCCAAGGTTTCTAAAATTAAAGTTTTCTCAACGGCAGAAATGGTTTGACCCACCCAGGGCTCACCGCCTTGGGACATCAGCGGAGAACGCGGCTCTGGATGCTTAAACAAAAAAATGTGTTCTGGTAAAATTTCATCACCATGAGAACTTAACAAGACTGCACGGTGCATAGCGTTTTCCAGCTCACGCACATTTCCCGGCCAATGGTAAGCTTTAATGGCATCTTGGGCATCCTCAGACAAGGGCTTCATCGAAATACCATTCGCATCCGCATATTTGGCCAAAAAATGGTTTGAAAGGATGGCTAAATCACCTGGGCGCTTGCGCAGCGGGGGAAGCTCTAAATTGATCACATTTAAACGGAAATAGAGGTCTTCCCGAAAGCTTCCATCCTCAACAGCTTTCAATAAATCCCGGTTGCTGGTAGCAAGCAAGCGAATATCCACCTTCACCGGATGCCCCCCACCTACGCGGTTTATTTCCCGTTCTTGAACAGCACGCAAGAGCTTAGCCTGAAGACGCGGGTGCATCTCACTGATCTCATCTAACAGCAAAGTCCCTCCGTGGGCCTGTTCAAAAAGCCCTAAACGCCTTGCGATAGCCCCCGTAAAAGCCCCTTTCTCATGACCAAAAAGCTCTGACTCAAGCAGATTTTCTGGAATAGCTGCACAATTGATCGAGACGAAAGGCTTTTTCTGACGCTTGCTTTTTTGGTGAATATAGCGTGCCATCACCTCTTTACCCGTTCCAGATTCACCTGTAATCAAAATGCTCGCATCGCTTGTTGCAAATTTGCCCGCTAAGTCAAAGATGCCTTTTGTGATAGGATCTTGAAAAATAGCTTGGTGATCTTGGGTTGAAACAGCTTCTAAAACGGCTGCAATTAAAGCTGGTTCTGGGGGAAGTGGTAAATATTCTTTAACCCCTTCTTCAATAGCCTGCACAATCTTTTCCCGTTGGCTAGAACCAATGCCACAGGCAACAACAGGCACACAAATACGCTCTTCTTTCAATGAGCGCATCAACCGAGGCACATCCTCAACAATATCCACCAGCAAAAGATCTGCGCCATGGCTGGAGCGCAAGGTACTCAGCGCAAGATCAAGGGTTTCCACATGGGAAATCTTCACACCTTTATCCAAGAGAATCTTGGCAGCCATGGTCATATATCCCTCAAGCTGCCCCAAAATAACAGTTCTCATCGACTCAGTTTTTCCTTACTTTTTTCCTTCAGATACCTCGATTCTCACCTAAATTTTTTCGGAACGAAGGATCTCTGTCATAGTAATGCCAAGTCGATCCTCCATGACTACCACTTCACCACGGGCAACCAAGCGATTGTTGACATAAACATCCACGTTTTCTCCAACCCGACGGTCTAACTCAACTACCGCGCCACGGCCTAATTTCAGCAAATGGCTCACCGGCATGGTAACGCGCCCTAATACAGCAGAAACTTGAACTGGAACATCATATACCGCCTCGATAGAAAGCTCATCCTGAGTTCCTTTAGAAGCTGTCGCTGTTTTTTGCTTGCTTTCTTGCTCTTTCACCACAGATTCCTGATTGGTATCCGCCCCTTGATTTTCTGTTTGATCTTCAACCACGTATTTTCTCCCTTTATTTTTTTGACGTTAGACGTGCTTTTTATCAGAATACTTTATTTTTTAAGTGACGTTTGTTCACTCTCTTTCAAAATACTTTCAAAACTATTAAAAAGATTTTCAATTTCTTGCACTATCTTCTCCAATCTACGTTCCAGGCCACTTTGGTCCCACGCTATGTTGCAATCTGAAATTCCCATGGTTTCATCAGCTTCTAAGCTGATCCTAGAAATCTTGGACCATTTTTCTAAATGAACCTGGAGCGCTTCTTTTGACCTTGGGTTAAGGCGAACCTGAAGCATTTCAGGTTTTTCATCCTGAAGGACTGATGCAACAAGCTTTTCTACCTGATCTTCTCCCCATTTGCTCTCAAGAACAGGAAAAAGCTTATGAAAAACTTGTTTGGAAAGGAGAATAACTTGGTAAGTTAATTCTCTTTTTCGGTCCTGGGTTGCAACCAGACCTTCTTCCAAAAATAATTCAATCTTTTCCACATGAATCTTGATTTGGGCGTCTAATGAGACACCCATCTCCTCGCTGGCTTGTTGATAACCAGCTTCACGCCCCTTTAAAATACCTGCTTCATAAGCTTGCTGCTTTTCTTCTTCTGTAAAAAGGGGTGGAGGGGGAAGCTCTGGCTCTTTCTCAACTTCCTCAATTTCCTCAACTTCTTCAGGTAGAATCAAATCTTCTTTTTCAATTAACACCTCTTCATGGGGAGATTCATCAAAAGAATGTTCAAAAAGAAATTTATCAAAACTTCTGTTTTCCATCAATTTTTCAGGCGCCCAAAAAGACTTAAAATGTGTTTGCATAGATCAAAACCTGTTTCATTAGGATTTAGTTAGAGAACCATCTCATCCGTATCACTACCTTCGCTGATGGTGATCTCACCTGCATCTGCAAGCTCTTTGGCCAAGACAACAACTTTTGCTTGAGCCTCATCCACATCCCTAATCCGAACCATGCCAAGAGCTGCAATATCTTCTTTCAAAAGCTTGCTTGCGCGCTCAGACATGCTGGAAAAGAAAAGATCTTTGATCAAATCGGGTGCACCTTTCAACGCAAGGGCGAGGGCCGATTTGTCTGATTGGCGAATCAACATCTGGATACCTGCGCTGTCGACCCGTATCAAATCTCTGAACGTAAACATGAGAGACTTGATGCGTTCTGCAGAATCTGGTGTTTTTTCTTCCAATGCAGTCATAAAGCGGGTTTCAGTATTTCGATCAAACGCATTGAAGATTTCTGCCAACGTCTGATGAGGATCTGCGCTTTTTGAGGAGCGTGACAATTCTTCCATCAATTCAAATTTGAGCCCGCTTTCCACTTCATCTAAAACATCTCGTTTTACAGAAGCAGCGTTCAGCATGCGTAACATCACCTCCATTGAAAGAGGATCTTGAAGTTTTGAAAAAATCTTTGCAGCATAATCTGTTTTTATACGCGAAAGCACAACAGCGATGGTCTGTGGATGTTCATTTTGAAGAAAATTGGTAAATGTTTCTTCGTTTACATTCACCAGACGTTCCCACATGCTTGTGTTGCTGCCATGAATGCCTGCCAGGATATTTTGGGCACCTTCTTCTCCCAAAATTTGAGACAATAAGCGCTTTGTATTATCCAGGCTTCCCAAAACCCCCTGGCCTTTTTGCATGAGGTCAATAAATTCTTGGATGACATATTCGACTGATTTTGACTCAACAACACCAAGTTGCGCCATAGTCGCAGACATTTGGCGAATCTCATCTTCTTCCAAAAATGAAAAAAGCTTTTTCGAACTTTCTGGAGATAACGCCAGCAACAGCGCCGCTGCCTTAGCACTCCCTGAAACAATCTTTCCATCAATAATACGAACCATCCCAGGCCCCTTTCTCCATCAAAAAATCTTTTAAAAATTTAAAGTTTCTAGCTTTGACGCATCCACGTTCGGATCACAGATACTGCATCTTCTGGATGCTCTTCGATCAGCATTTCGATTTTTTTCAAATTAGCCATGCGCATTTTTCCGATGATTTGAACATTTCCAACATCTACCACTTCATCATCAAAAGGGTTGTCCATATCTGCAGGCTGAAGTTCCGTACCCTGACCGTCAGGAACACCAGCAGAATTACTTCCAGGATCATCCAAATTTCCCAAAATTCCCTCCTGTTGCCCCTCTACAAGGGCAGGTTTAGACATATCCATCATCCGAGCGACAAGGGGGCGGACCACAAATACCCCTACTAACGCAATAACAGCACCCAAAATTAACAATTCAATGAGGTATACAATATCTTTCTGATCAAGGCCTAGGAATGATGTCCCTAGGGCAGCTAGATCGCTTTGAGATTCGGAAGAAAAGCGCATGTTAACGATTTCAACAGCATCGCCCCGATCAGCCTTAAATCCAACAGCTGCTTTAACCAATTTTTCAATTTGTGAAAGCTCTGCAGGCGTTTTAGGCGTATATTTCTCTACGCCTTTTTCATCCTTACGGTAATCTCCGTCTATCAAAACCGCAACGGAAACACGTTTCACGCCGCCAAGTTCCTTTACATAGGTTTTCATGGTCTTCGAAATTTCGTAGTTGACCGTTTCTTCTGATTTTTGAGAATCAGATTGGTTGCCCTGTTTACCAGCCCCACCGCCACTTGCGGCATTAGGAAGCGTATTTTGAAACGTTGTTGCATCTGCGCCCCCGCTCTGATTGCGGTCTTTTTCAGAAGAGTTTTGAGTTGAGCGAATAACCTGGCCATCTGGATTAAACACTTCAGATTGTTCTGTCATGCGATCAAGATCCATTTCAACCGAAACTTCTGCACGAACTTTTCCAACACCAAGGGATTTTTCCAACAAAGATTCTACAATGCGTGCAATATTCATCTCATGGGATTTACGTGTTTCTTCATAGCCCAAGGCGACACTTGAAGGATCTTTTCCTTCTCCTCGGGCAATCAGGGTGCCGCGATCATCAATGATCGCCACTTGATCTGCCATCAGTCCTGGCACCGAAGAAGCCAACAATTGTTGGACAGCTTGGGCCTGGGCTTGACTTAGTTTAGCTCCTCCCTTCATTTTCAAGACAACGGAAGCCGTGGGCTTTTGTTGCTCTCTGGAAAAAAGCTCTCGCTTTGGAAGAACAATATGGACCCTTGCTGTTGCAACTGGCTGAAGCGCACGAATCGTCCGCGCCAATTCGCCTTCAAGGGCCCTCAATAAATTTACATCCTGAACAAATGACGTAGAACCCAAAACATCTGATCGATCAAAAATCTCATAGCCAATTGAGGCACCGCTTGGGATCCCTGTTTCTGCCATGTTCATTCGAAGACGCAAGACTTGGTCTTCGGGCACATAAACCTGAGATCCGCCTGCTTTAATCTCAACAGGAACCCCCATGCTTTCCAGCTTAGAAACAATCTGCGCCCCCTCTGCTATGTCGAGCTCTCCATAAAGAAGCGCCATATTTGGGGCTGTTAAACTGGAGATGCTGTAAATAAGGAACCCCAAGACAGCTATAAAAAGCGCCCCCATAAGTCCCAAACGAACAGGTCCTAATCCCCGTAGTGTTGTAAGAAGAGCATCCACGATCGAGCCTCCCTTTCAATCTTTTATATCTTTTTGTCAATATATTGAGCTGGAGTCTACGCAAAAATATTAAAAAAATAGAGACAAAAAACGTTTTTTTTAAAAAAAAAGGCAGTTAAAAACTGCCTTTTTGTTTATTTTATTTTTTTTTATCTAGATGGTTAAAAAAGATTTATTTAATTAGTTAATTTTCTTGCAAAGACATTTTGTTTTTACGCTTTATTCACTAGCCTCGAAGGAGACCCGTCACAATCTCTTCACAATCACGGCCTTTACCAAAGGCACCTGAACAAGCACTAAATACCTGAGAAGAAGTCAAGATTTCGATCTGGCTAGTCATGAGATCAGACGCCGATGCCACAATATTTTTAGCCAACAAGTTACCCACGCTTCCTTGCCCCGCATCTGCAAAAAGCGCCTTACCACTGTCAGGCGTTTCCAATAACAAGTTATTGGACTTTCTCTCTAAGCCAGTAACTGCTGGAAAAGAGGCTAAACCAATTTTCCAAAGGTCTTTGCTTTCACCATTGCTATAACGTGCAGAAAGAACCCCATCTTGACCAATGGCAATAGAAACATAAGTCCCAAACCCAGCGCCGTCTGTTTTAAGCTCTGTCACAACAAACTCTTCTCCCAATTGGGTTACAGAGGATAAATCTAGAATAACGTCGCTATCCGCAGCGCCACTTGTCCAACCAGTAACGGTGATATTAGGTGCGGGATTTGGGGTTGTTAAGACGCCTTGGTTATCAAATACAACCATAACCCCCGTTGCCCAGGCACCGCCAATCGTTCCATCTGGGGTTGGAGGTGTGCTTGGCAATACATCTGCGATTCCTTGCCAAGTCAAAGGAGCTGCTTGCTTGGTCCAAATAATCCGCACCTGATGCTCCATTCCAAGAGAATCATAAACAGGAATCTCGGTGGTTTGGGTATCTCCAACAAGCGCATTTGCGGGTAAGTTAAAAGAAAGCCTACCTTCCGTGGTAGCAGCAACTGTATTTGAAGAAAGGTCAATTTTGATCCGCTCAAATGAAGAGGCTGTCATGTTAGGAAACGTTCCATCTGGATTCACCGGAATCCCCATAACATAACTTAAGCCTTCATCACGGTAATAACCATCTTTATCCAGCTCGCCTCTGGCAGATTTTTTAAACGCTCTTCCATAAGTTGAATCCACCATTAAAAAACCAGGACCATCCACTGCCAAATCTAGGCTGTTTTCTGTCATTTCAACAGGGCCTTGAATGTAAAAAGCATCTTGAACGGTCATCGTTACACCATTTTTTCCCCCAATTACCTGGGTTAAAAAACTAGGTACCTCTGGCATAAATCCATCTGTTTTTGCGTTTGCGATATTGCCTGTATGAGAATCCATAAAGCCCTGTTGAACTTTCATTCCCATACCCGCTGTTGTCATCATTCCCATCTTATCTCTCCCTCATTTTGATCATTGTTAGATTTTTATGTATGAATTAAATGGCTTCTAACTTTTGGTGAAGACTTTTCTGCAGGATAGACTCTAGCTGCGCACTCAAGCTGTCTTCTGTTTGTTCTTTTAAAGCCCGGTAACGCTCAAACGGTGTGGAAAGCCCTCCTTGGTAGCGGAATGCAGGTCCTTTTTCACCCATTTCAACACCCTCCACCTGGACATGCATCAAGGTTTGCGTTTCAATAGGTTTGTCTTGATGGTCAACGGCATAAGCACGGAAACGGTAGACGCCTTCTGGCAAGGCCACCCCTGCTTGTTTAAACACCTCAAAAACATCTAGCCCATGCTTGCCCTGTTCCAGGTTGCCATTCCAGCGATGAACCACTTGCCCTTTATCTGTCTCAAGGGTTAGGGTGCACTGTTTTGCGCTCTTTGGAAGCATGTAACTTGCTTGCTGATTTTGCTCACGAATGGTGAACGGTTTTGGCGCAAATAGCTTCTCTGCTTCCAGATTTCCCTTCTCAATATAGCGTGCCCGATAAGCATAGGTCCCCGGATCTAAACGCCTTCCTTGGGAATCTCTTTGGTCAAAGGCAAGGGAGTGGATGCCTTTTTCAGGCGTGACCTGAAGGCTTCTCACAACATTCCCCTGTTCGTTTAAGATATCCACAAATGCCCCATCAATTTCCTCAGGCAAATGGTATTGAAGGTTAATCGCACTCACTTGGAACCGATCATCTTGAACTTCAATCGATTTTCCAGCCAGGGAAGAAGCTGTGAGCAACTGCCCCATTTCCATTTTCTTGGAAAGCCCTTCAAGCAGCTCTGTTTGACGCATCAGCTGTTGGCTATTGGTTAGATCCTGAAATAATTTCATGGTATCTTGGGGTTTGAGCGGATTCATAGGATCCGAGCTCAAGCTTGAAACAACCTTCGCCATGAAAGTTGCCTGTTCCTGCATTTCGCTTTCAAAATCTTTTTTCTTGTTTTTTGCTGTCGCCTTTAGGTCGGTTCCCAATGTTGAAATTCCAGACACATCTACCATGCTTTTTGCTCCTTGTTTTTGTTTTTAATTGTGAATGGTTAAACGTTTAAGCTCACGCTCAACCCAGACCCCTGGTGTTGAAAGAGCTGACGCATGCTTGATTCAAGCCTATCTAACTGGATCGCATCCTGCTGGGCAGACTGACCTAAAGGATGCAAAGGAGGTGTAGCGAAAGCTTCCCTCTCAAAACCCCTTTGGAACGATTGATCTGAGGTGAACGAAAAATTTTCAGATAACGCATCAAAGCCTTCTTTTTTCAAAGATTCGCATAACAAATCTGAGCTCTGCTGCAAAAGGTCCATGGTGTAGGGCGAACCAGAGAACGTCGCTTGCAACTTTCCTTGCTCCATCATCACCAGGTGCACCTGCACTTCCCCCAGCTCTTTGGGGTGGATTTGAAGTTTAAAATGTTGCTGGCCTTCTGTTTTAAGGGACTCATAAGGGATCTGATCAACAATCTGGCTGACCATAGCCCTGGAGTTTAAACGGTTCGTAGTTTCAGCATAATAAGTAATTTTTTGAGAACCCTCCCCCACCACAAGAGGCGTAACGGCTGGTTCGATTTCACTTTTTTCTTGCTCTAAAGTCCCTATTAAAAAAGCTTCATTTGCTCCAGAAGGCACTGCTTCTGCAACAACATGTGTTTCCTCTTGGACTTCAGAAAGCTGATTTTGTGACAGCATTTCCATTTTCTGAGTTTGAAGCTCTATCGCTTTCAAATCCTCACTGTTTTTGAAAAATGAGGGCTCTTCAGTTAGGCCCAGCCCTTTCGTGCTTACATCAGTTTCAGGCCTTGCAGCTTTTAGAGATGAGACATTTTCAGACATTGAAAAATCTTCTGCTAAATTATTTTTTACGGGTTTCTTCCCCTGGTTTGCCTCAACTTCAGCTGCTTCCATCGTGCTTTTCATGTATTCTGATGGAACAGAACAAAAAGCGAAAAAAGCCTCTAAAGGCTCTTCTTCACTGTCATGAACATCTTCCACTAGATTGTCTTTAAGTGCAGTGTCCTGAGAAGAGATGTCTTGTTGAGCATCAGTCGATATTTGCTCTTCCCCTTCTGCAAAAGCAGGCGTTTCAGATGGCGCTTCCACCAACTGTTGAAACAGAAGCGTTTCTCCCATTTCAACCTCTGAAGGCTGTTTAATTGCCAGGTCTCGAAAAGGTTTAAATTCTTTACTTATCGTCGTGCTCTCTAGGAGGATCGGCGTCATGGCCATAGCTGTGTTTCTCCCCTGTGATCATTAAATGCACAAGGGAAACAGCAAATTTTGTACCAGTATGAAAATTTTTAAAAAATAGGGGATACGCGATTCAAAAAAGAGAAGAATAATCGCCCCTTTAGGCCATAAATTGCCCACCGTTGATGCTGAATGTCGCACCCGTCACGAAGGAGGCTTCAGGGGATACTAAATAGCTAACCATCTTCCCAATTTCTTCAGCTTTCCCTAAACGCTTTAAAGGGATTTGGTCCAAAATTTTCTCCATCACAGGGCTTGAAACTGCCCGCACCATCTCGGTATCAACATACCCAGGAGCCACTGCATTAACGGTAATGCCATAGGAAGCGCTTTCCTGGGCCAAGGCTTTCGTAAAGCCAATAACACCTGCTTTGGAGGCACTATAGTTGGTTTGCCCCCGCTGCCCTTTTAAGGCGTTCACAGAACTGATATTCACAATACGTCCGAAGGTCCTCTCCCGCATACCTTCAATCACAGTTCGGCACATGTAAAAAAGAGAAGAGAGATTTGTTTCCATTACCGCATGCCAATCCTCGGGCGTCATTTTATGAAGCATGGCATCCCGGGTGATGCCTGCGTTATTAACCAACACAGAAATAGGGCCTAATTTTTTTTCCACCTCTGCAACACCTTTTTGGCAGGCTTCAAAAGAATTAACCTCCCATTTCCATACTGAAATGCCTGTTTCTTCTTGGAATGCTCTGGCTTTCTCGTCATTTGAATGATAAACCGCTGCAACGTGATAACCACCCTCAACAAGCGCTTTAGAAATAGCTGCGCCAATTCCCCTGGTTCCACCGGTTACAATTGCAACTTGAGACATGTTCAAAAATTCCCTTCATTCGAGATGGTGGCGAAGCTTTTGGGTTACCCGAGGCCAGACCTGGGATGGCGCCGAGGATCCTATCATTAAGGCATAATTTCCTAAAGGAAACTTTACCAGGTTATCTGGCTCCCAAAGCTCTGGCGCCGCAAAAAAATGGCTTTTTTCCGGAAGCATGGCTGAAAAATGCTTGGAAAAAGCTTTAAGCTGGTCGACGTTTTCTTGAAACATGGCAGCGGGCGTTTCACATATAAGAGACTTTGCAAGCCATAGGGGCATAGACCTGGACTGATTCAAGAGATCTTCTACAGCCATAAACAGGTTTTGCTGAGAAGAACGCCTTTGTCCCAACACGATCATCTTATTGATGACAGAATCTTCCCACCCTAAAGAAAACAAAAAACGCACCAGAGGAGAAGGCACCCCGCTGCCCCCCTCAAGCATTGGCTTCAATAAATGGTCTTTCCAAGAGCTGATCAAAGGTGAAAAAGCGTGGGAGGGAATCACAGAAGGCTCCCCCAGCAGCACACCACCCAGAATAGGAAATTGCTTTAAAAAGAGGGAATAGGCTGCAAAAAAAGACTCCCAAAAAGCTAAAATTAAGAGAGGTTTTGAAACGCTTCCAAGCACATAAGCGTAAGCGGGAAAGATTTTTTGGGCACAAAAAGTTTCAAGGGACGTTTTTTCTTCGCCTTCTAAAAAATTTCCTGGATCCAACACAAAGGGCCTGAATCCCTCTTGAAGAAGAAATTGTAAAAAGCTGTGGGTCCCATGGAGATGAAGCATCTCAGATTTTAGGAGGAGAGGCGCCATCAAAAAAACAGGATAACCAGCCCCCCCAGGTGCGAAATCATAAACAGCTGTAGAGCCGTGGCTCCATACTTTTTCCCCCATGTCTTGCCAGTCCTGAGGGGGTGTTTCAAAATAAGCTTGAAGCCCTTTAGAATAGTCCAAAAATTTTTGGGTATAGGTTTCTTGAAAGTTTGAAAAAAAAGACGCAGGATTAAAGGCTGAAGCCATGGAAAAAAAATGATTTGGGTCACTTTGGGGCCCCATCTTAAAAGCCTTAGAAGCAAAATCCGCAAACGGGTTTTCCCCTGAAAAAGCTGCCGGATCAAAAGGGCCCGAGCAAAAAGGAAGCTGGCGACAATTCAGCTGAAAAAGCGTTAGATAGTAAGGGAGCCAATCCTTTCGGCCATAAATCACAAAAAATCCTCCGCTATCTGTTTGGGTGCTTGTGCCCTAAAGAATTTGGACGCCGCTTCCGGGTTACGTAAACAGGGCGCAAACACGCTTGCCCCATGGTGTCAAAAAAATGCCCGCTCAGCCTTGCGTGGATTCTCTTAAGATGGCACGTTAAAGCTTTTCGAAACAATCCCGTTAGCATGAAACTTATCCTCCAAATAACTTATTGTTTTTAAAGAGATACAACGCATATCCTCCCGTATTTTATAAATAAAAAGTGTTGAAAAAGCGTAAAAATAAAATAATTTTTGTCTCAGCCCACGGTGCAGCAGCTTATTCTCATAGGTTGACGAACGCGCATAACTTCTCCTTGACCTGGGCTCGAGTTTGTGGAAATGAATAGAAGGTAGTTTTTTTATGTTCTGAAGTGCTTTTTGACGATGCCCCACCCTTCCCATCGCTTGCTTGCTCGTGTTGCTTGTTTTTCTACTTTTGAGCTAGAAATTTTTTGCTTTACCTGGGGAGCCTCCCTCTCAAAGCAAAGGGTTTACTAAATATCATGCAAACGCTCCCTGTTTCAGATTCAAGCTTCTCTTTTGCTGCCCCATGGGAAGCCGTCAGAAAACAAGCCCATGCCCACTTGGGCGAACATATTTTCAACAGTTGGATTCGATTGCTAAACCTGGTTGGAGAGACAGAAGGAGTGGTTACCCTGGAAGCTTCTTCGTCATTTGTTCAAGATTGGGTGCAAACCCACTATAGCGAACAGCTGCTTGTGTTTTTTCAACAAGAAGCTCCGGAAGTAAAGGACCTCAAGATTGTTGTTTCAAAGGCTCCTCTTAAGGCTGCCACAACCCAATCTTCATGGCGCGAGCCAGCGGCTGGGGGCGATGCCGATGACATCGTCAACAGCGAATTTATCAGCTCTCCTTTAGATCCCCGCTTTACCTTCGACAATTTTGTTGTGGGAAAGCCTAATGAACTGGCCCATGCAGCTGCGCGCCGGGTTGCAGAGTCTACCTCCGTTCCTTTTAATCCGCTCTTTTTATATGGCGGGGTTGGGCTTGGCAAAACCCATTTGATGCACGCTATCGCCCATCACATTCAAAAAGTTTGGCGTAACCGGCGGGTTCTTTATCTATCTGCTGAGAAATTTATGTATCAGTTCATACGAGCCCTACGCTATAAGGACACGGTTGCGTTTAAAGAGCGCTTTCGCTCCGTCGACGTGTTGATGATTGACGATGTTCAATTTATTGGCGGAAAAGAATCTACCCAAGAAGAATTTTTTCATACGTTTAATGCGTTGGTAGACCAAAACCATCAGGTGATCGTTTCTGCTGATAAATCTCCGTCTGACCTTGAGGGCATGGAAGAACGCCTGCGATCTAGACTGGGGTGGGGATTGGTTGCTGACATTCACCCCACGACCTATGAGCTTCGGTTAGGCATTTTGCAAGCCAAATGTGAACAGCTTCAGCACACCATGCCCAAAAAAATCTTAGAATTTCTGGCCCATAAAATCAGCTCTAACGTACGTGAGTTGGAAGGGGCTTTGATCCGCATTGCGGCCCATGCCAATTTGGTAGGGCGAGAGATTAACCTTGAGATGGTTCAAGAGGTTTTGCGAGATTTGCTCCGAGCCCATGACCGAACCCTTACCCTCGAAGAAATTCAGCGAAAGGTTGCAGAGTATTATAATATTCGCATCTCTGACTTGCATTCACCCAAACGCGCCCGGTCTGTCACCCGCCCCCGACAAGTGGCCATGTATTTAGCCAAACTATGTACCTCCCGCTCACTTCCTGAAATTGGACGCTCCTTTGGTGGAAGAGACCACACCACGGTTTTATACGGGGTTAAAAAAATTGAAGAACTGATGTTAGAAGATTCTTCCCTCCACGAAGATATAGATCTCTTGCGTCGAACCTTAGAAGCCTGGTAGAGTGGGGATTAAAATAGCTAAACTACAGTGAAAAGATATTAAAAGCCCATGCACGTTACCCTGGAAAAAAGCACTTTTTTAAAATCTTTGGCCCATCAACAGGGCGTGATTGAGCGAAAAACAACCGTTCCTATTTTGTCCCACGTTTTGCTGACGGCCAAGGAGGGGAAATTGACATTAACGGGAACAGACTTGGAGCTGTGCCTGGTAGAGTCCATTGAAGCGCGGGTGGAAGTTCCTGGTCAAATCACCCTCCCTGTTCACACCCTCTATGATATCGTGCGCAAGCTGAAAGACAATTCTCCCATCACGTTGCGATTGGAAGAAAATGGGATCATTTGTTTAGACTGCTCCCCTTCTGTTTTTAACTTGCCGACCCTTCCCACCATTGAATTTCCGGTGATGAATGCCCAGTCCCTTCCTCACCAATTTACACTGGCATGCCGAGACTTGCGTCGTTTAATTGATCAAACCCGCTTTGCGATGTCCAGTGAAGAAGCGCGGTATTACCTTAATGGCGTCTATTTTCACCACTTGGATGGTCAATTGCGGGCCGTTGCGACGGATGCGCACCGCCTGGCGCTGTCTTGGATGCCTATTCCAGAAACGGCCAAAAGCATGCCTGGAGTTATCTTATCCCGCAAAACCATTCAAGAAATTCGAAAATTGATGGAGGGGAAAGAAGAAGACAGCCTTCACATAGCGCTTTCTGGACAGCAAATTTCGTTTACCCTGGGAGAATCTATTCTCTATTCCCGCCTCATTGAGGGACAATTTCCAGATTATCAACGAGCCATTCCCCAACAGGGTGGGCAAGATATTTTGGTAGAAAATCGCTTTTTTGCAGAGGCAGTTGACCGGGTTTCTATGATTTCCCAAGAAAAAAGCCGGATCATCAAAATGCAGCTGGCTCCTTCTCAGATCACCCTTTCGGCCCAAAGCGCTGAAAATGGATTTGCGGAAGAGATTTTACCGACAGATTACCAAAACGTTCCTCTAAGCATCGGGTTTAATGCACGTTATATGTTGGACATTTCTCAGCAAATGACGGGAGATCGTTTGAACATTTGCTTAAACGAAGGCCAGACTCCGGTTTTGCTTAAAGATCCCCAAGAACATCAAGCCCTTTATGTCTTAATGCCCATGCGGGTTTGAGGGATAGCTATCCAAGAAAATTAATCTTAACAAAGATTAAAAATAGATCAAAATTGAAATGTTGCAATTGCTTGAAGACTGTGGAATAAAGCAAGAAGAAAATGATTACGAGGGCCCAAGCAAATGGAACGAGAAAAAGCGCTTGAAGCGGCGATCAGCCAGATTGAAAAAGCTTTTGGAAAAGGCCTTATCATGCGGCTCGGACAAGGCGTTCAGCCTGTTGAAGCGGAAGTTGTTTCTACCGGTTCTTTAGGGCTCGACTTGGCCCTTGGGATTGGCGGGCTTCCGTTAGGACGCATCATCGAAATTTTTGGCCCTGAAAGCTCCGGCAAAACGACCCTCGCCTTGCATGTACTTGCCCAGGCTCAACGCCAGGGAGCCTTGTGTGCCTTTGTGGATGCGGAGCACGCTCTCGACCCCATCTACGCCAAGAAATTGGGGGTCAACACCTCAGATTTGTTAATTTCTCAGCCGGATTCTGGAGAGCAAGCCCTTGAGATTGCAGATACGCTGGTTCGTTCAGGCAGTATCCAAGTGCTGGTCATCGATAGCGTCGCGGCTTTGGTTCCCAAGGCAGAGCTTGAGGGGGATATGGGAGACACCCATGTAGGCCTTCAGGCCCGTTTGATGAGCCAGGCTTTGCGCAAATTGACAGGATCGGTCTCAAAATCTAAGTGCATGGTCATTTTTATCAACCAGATTCGTCAAAAAATTGGTATCATGTTTGGTAACCCTGAGACCACCACAGGGGGCAATGCTTTGAAGTTTTACGCTTCCGTAAGGCTTGATATCCGCAGGATTGGCGCGATCAAAGATAAAGATGTTGTAACGGGCAACCAAACCCGCGTGAAAGTTGTAAAAAACAAGATGGCCCCTCCTTTTCGGGTGGTTGATTTTGACATTATCTATGGTGAAGGCATTTCCAAAATGGGAGAGCTCATCGACCTCGGCGTTAAGGCAGAGTTGATCGAAAAAGCTGGTTCTTGGTATGCTTTTGAAGGCCAACGCATCGGCCAAGGCCGTGAAGCTGTGAAAGCTTTTTTGAAAGAAAATGAACAGGTGGCAGACGCTATTGAAAAAGCGCTTCGTGCCAATACATGTGTCCTTGCGGATGCCATTGCGGACGAAGGCCCTCTAACACCCCCTCTTTTGGCTGAAGCAAGCTAACAAGACTTAGGGCTTCAAACCGTTGATAAGAGAGGGTTGCATTTTATGCTGTGCTTATGATGCGGGAGCCCACCACGAACGCGCTTTCTTCTTGCGGAAACCATAGCCTCATCTTTCTTGATTTCAAACGCCATTCAGCTTTTGTTACCGAGCAAAATAGTTAAAAATCTTATTTGACCTTTCTTGAAAATATGGTATCAGGGAATATGACTATTGCCCTTGATTTTGAAAAACCTGTCCTGGAACTCGAACGTAAACTTACAGAATTACGTCACGTTGCGGCGAACGGCGACTTAAATATTGTAGACGAAATTGCGCGCCTTGAGCATAAAACCCAGCGCCTTCTCCAAACAATTTATAGCAAGCTTACCCCTTGGCAAAAAGTTTTGGTCGCTCGCCATGGTGAGCGCCCCCATGCCATAGACTATATAGCCCGCTTAATCAAAGATTTTGTGCCTTTGGCGGGTGATCGAAACTTTGGGGAGGATCCGGCTCTTCTATCAGGGATTGGCTCTTTTCGTGGGGTTCCAGTTTTTTTATTGGGACATGAAAAAGGGCACGACACAGAAACCCGTGTTTATCGTAACTTTGGTATGGCTAGGCCTGAGGGCTATCGGAAAGCAATCCGCTTAATGAATCTGGCGAGTCGCTTTGGGCTTCCCATCTTAACTTTCGTGGATACAGCTGGGGCTCACCCGGGGGCAGACGCGGAAGAGCGGGGACAGTCTGAAGCCATCGCGTCTTCCATTGAAGCGTGTTTTCAAGCGGAGGTTCCTTTGATCAGCACCATTATCGGTGAAGGAGGGTCTGGTGGAGCTGTTGCTTTAGCCACAGCAAACGTGGTTTTGATGCTGGAATTTTCAATTTATTCGGTCATTTCCCCGGAGGGATGCGCTTCTATTTTGTGGCGTACCCGGGATAAACGTGAGGAGGCGGCGACAGCGCAAAAAATGACGGCTGCTGACCTTTTGAAGTTTAAAGTGATCGACGAAATTATTCCCGAACCTTTGGGGGGGGCCCACCGTAATCGGGTGGCTGCCGTTGATATGGTTGGGGATACCATTGAAAAACACCTCGACATACTTTTAACAAAAAATGGAAAAACGCTTAAAGAAGAGCGGCGGTTAAAGTTTTTGAAAATGGGGAGAAATTTATAAATTATGTTGAAACCAATTTTGATAATATTCAGCCTGCTTTTGTTAGCTTAGCAGATGATTCTAGCATAGGATTAAATGTATGAAGCTGGTGATTGTAGAGTCTCCTTCCAAAGCCAAGAGCATTGGAAAATATTTGGGTAAAGACTATAAAGTGTTGGCCAGCTATGGCCACATCCGGGACTTGCCATCTAAAACCGGGTCTGTGAGACCCCAAGAAGACTTTGCCATGACGTGGTCGGTGATTGAAAAAGCCGAAAAAGCTTTGCAAGAGATCAGGTCAGCAATACCCAAATCAGATGAACTTCTGTTAGCAACCGACCCTGACCGCGAGGGGGAAGCCATTTCTTGGCATGTGTTGGAATATCTTAAAGATCAAGATCTGTTGAAACATAAGCCCACTGTGAAGCGGGTTGTCTTCAACGCAGTCACAAAATCTGCGGTATTAGAAGCTTTTAAGCATCCCCGGGAAGTTGATGCCCATTTGGTTGAGGCTTATCTAGCGCGGTTGAGCTTGGATTATTTGGTGGGGTTTACGCTTTCTCCGGTGTTGTGGCGAAAATTGCCGGGCAGCCGTTCTGCAGGGCGCGTGCAATCTGTGGCGCTACGCCTGGTGGCAGAGCGTGAAAAAGAAATTGAAGCCTTTAAAAAAGAAGAATATTGGACCGTTGAGGCTTCGTTTGGGGCTGAACAAATCCACTTGTTTCCAGGCAAGATGATCTACTGGCAAGGGAAAAAGCTTGAAAAATTTAGCTTACCCAATGAAACCCTTGCGCACCAAGCTTCGCAAGATGCTGAAAAAGCTTCTTACACGGTTTTAAGCCTTGAAAAAAAGCGGGTTAAGCGAAATCCACAACCGCCCTTCATCACCTCTACCTTGCAGCAAGAAGCCTCCCGTAAGCTTGGCTTTAGCGCCTCACGCACCATGAAAATTGCCCAAAAACTCTATGAAGGGCTTGCCCTTGATGGAGGGGAAGTCACTGGTTTAATCACCTACATGCGTACAGACAGCATCCAAGTGATTCCCGAGGCAACCCAGGAATGTCGTCAAGCTATTTTAGAGAAATTTGGAAAAGCTTATTTACCGGAGCAAGTGCGGGTTTATAAAAGCAAAGCTAAGAATGCCCAAGAGGCCCATGAAGCGATTCGTCCGACAGACTATGCAAGATCTCCAGAGACATTAAAGACCTATTTGGATGCGGAGCAATTTAAGTTGTACGACCTGATCTGGAAACGGGCAGTGGCCTCCCAGATGGAGCAAGCACAGCTGGATCAAACGACAGTGGATATTGCATCCCAAGACCAAAAAATTATTTTCAGGTCAACAGGCTCTATCATCGCCTTTGACGGCTTTTTAAAGCTCTACCAAGAAAGCCAGGATGAGGGAGAGGCAGAAGACGCTGGCAAGGGGTCTAAACTTCCTGCGCTGCAAGAAAAGCAGTCCCTGATCTTTGAGAATATGCTGCCCTACCAACATTTCACCCAACCGCCGCCAAGGTATACAGAAGCGAGCCTTGTTAAAAAGCTGGAAGAGTTGGGAATCGGGCGCCCCAGCACCTACGCGCGGATTTTGCAAGTTTTACAGGATAGATCCTATGTGCGTTTGGAAAAGCGCCAGATGGTTCCAGAAGAACGTGGGCGCATCGTTACAGCCTTCTTGACGCATTTTTTTGAACGCTATGTTCAGTATGGTTTTACGGCAGATCTGGAAAATCAGCTTGATGCTATTTCTGCGGGGGATACTCCTTGGAAGAAGGTGCTTCAAGAATTTTGGGAAACTTTTTCTCAAACCATTGAGGCATCCTCAACCCTCACCATTCCGCAAGTGATTGAAACTGTAGAAAAAGACCTCAAATCTTATTTATTTCCTGCTTCAAGGGAAGGCGCAAGCTCTGATTTTGAACCATGTCCCCAATGTCAGGTGGGGCATCTGGGGCTCCGCTTGGGGAAGATCAACGCTTTTATAGGGTGCTCTGGTTATCCTGACTGTTCTTATACGCGTTCTCTTTCCAACCACGAATTTTCAGCTGAGCCCCAGGGAGAAGATGGTGTTATGAAGACGTCACAGACGCTTTTCCCTCGCGCGTGGGGTCAAGACCCTGAAACGAGTCTGGAAATTTCGGTTCGGATGGGTCCTTATGGTCCCTACCTGCAGTGGGGTGATGGACCCAAACCTAAGCGTGTTTCGCTTCCCAAGGACGTGGCTGCAGAACAGGTCACGTTAGAGCAAGCCCTGCGCCTAGGGGCGCTGCCTAAAGCTTTGGGGGTTCACCCTGGAACCCAGGAAGAACTCATTTTAGGCTTAGGACGCTTTGGCCCTTATGTTAAATATCAAGGCGCTTATTTCTCTCTCAAAAAAAACCAAGATCATCTCAAATTTTCTTTGGAGGAAGCGGTTCAGCTGGTTGAAGAAGGCTTGTTAAAGAAAAAAAGTGGACCTTCCAGGACTTTTGGAAAGAAAAAATAACACCGCTAGCAACAAAAAATTTTGTGGAAAATTTGAGCCCAGGAGTTCCCTTTTGCTTGGGCTAAAAATGTGTCGAGATAGCGTTTAACGCACTCAGCAATCTTCTGGAAACCTTCGATATTTCGTAAGTTTCCTCTAATTTTCTATAGGCTTTTTCAACGAAAGCTGCGGCTTTTTCTGGATTATCCATATAATCCGCTAATTTGTCTGCAAAATCTCCTGGGGATCCAGGCTCAGCCAGAAGCGCATCAGTTTCGTGGCACAAAATTTCTGCAGGCCCTGAAACATTTGAGGCCACAATTGGCTTGCTGAAAGCTATGGCTTCTAATAACGCAATTCCAAAAGATTCTCCATGGGAAGGAAGGCAAAATATATCTATCTTTTGAAAAAAAGCGTCTTTATCTGTCACCCAACCCACAAATGTAACCGCCTTTTCCAAACCAAGGCCTTTAACCTGAAGTTTTAAAGCCTGCTCCAGCTCACCCGATCCGCCTAAAAACAGATGAACGGCATAACCCTGCTCCTTCAATAGTCCGATGCTTTGAATGAGGTCTGAAAAGCCTTTGTGTTTACAAAATCTTCCATAACTTCCGATGACGAAGGTTTTTTTGTCAGAAACATGAAAGGGCCTGTAAGCCCTTGGAATACGAATCATGTTGGGAACAACAAAAATTTTACGCTCATCATAGTCATGGCTTTGCATGTATTGTTTGAGATGTTCCGTGATGGCAATCAGGTAATCTGCTTTTTTGAGATAGCTTTCTTTGTAAACATGAGTCACTCCCACAAGCTTAACGCCTTTGGGTTTTGCAGAGGCTGAAAATTTAATGGCTTTCCCCCCATGGGCGATGACAAGATCCGGTTTATAACGTTTCATCAAAATGTGGAGGTGCAGTTTTGAAATGAGACACCAGGGGACAAGATTCACAAGCTTTAGAGAATTTTTTTGAAATTTGTTAATGGAGGCCCGTGAACTGGAGATGTTGATCACCTCAACCCCTTCTTGGGTGAGCGCATCGCTATAATCCAAATAGGCTTGTTCTATCCCCCCTAACCCACGAGATAGCATGATGTTAAAGACACGCATGAAAAAAAACCTTAATTTACAATGCAGTGTATCAATCTATCACGAAAAGAAATAGGGAATATACCAAAATATTATTAGATAGTGTCGTCAAGAGACATTAAGCCAAAGTGCAAGGCAACGAATGTGGGTTGCCGCAAGGAAGGAGGAAGTATTTTTAGCGTACCCGCGTGGCTATTCCTCTCCATCGTTTAAGATGCAAGAAGGCATTTTCGA
>JBOFKH010000034.1:0-1662 GCA_051657225.1 Alphaproteobacteria bacterium | reverse complement strand
AGAGCGAGACGAACTTTGAGATGTGCCTTGCGGCTTTGGTATTTTAATGCTTGTCTCTTTATTGTTTTGAATAATTTTTAATATACCGTTACTTTCGATGACTTGAACTTGATTTTTTTTCCACACGCGCGCTATTTCTGCTATTGAGAGCATTAAAAGTTTCTCCTAGATATTGTTCCATTCCAATCTTGGAATTCACTCAAAGTTTTGTCAACCACATTAAGAAAATTAAGATTGTATTTTGGCGCCTCTGGCGGTTTTGGTACTAAAGTCTTGGTGTAATTCATAGAAGGTAGGCGATGAAATCCCAAATTTAAAGTAGACATTCCTGTTATTTTTGGCACGCCATCAACAACACCAAGTATATCCGACTTGTGGCTCACGCCTAAAACAACCCTTCGTCTGTACTCTCCTTTGCAGAAATAGAAAAACAAGTCTCCTTCTTGGATATTGTAATTAGCAGGAATATTTATTGTTTCTTTAAAGCCTGCTTGCCAGTTTTTGATAGCCAAATCAACGCGCGCTGCCTCAAACGCTTCCTGCTCAGTTTCAGCAACAGCAAAGTTAATGCTACCACTTATGGGGTCTTCACTTCTATAGCCTTGGGTTTGCAATAAATAGCGATATTCAAGCTTGTCTGATTTTTTTTGAGGCTTTGGTTCTTTTTTGCTGTTTTCTTCTTTCTCGTATAGGTCGTTACGTCGTATGTGGGTCGAAGGGTTGCCCGTTCCTTCATCGTACCGCGATTGAGCTAAAGCACTATTGATTGCGGCGCCTTGTGCTTTGAATTCCGTGGTGTATTTAAAAAACTTTTGAGGAGTTAACTCTTTGCCCAAGGTAACATATTTACTATCGCTTCTATAAGTTTCTTCATAAGTAGCAGGAACAGTTTTAGTATTTGACTGAAACCACGAACACTCTCCTACTATAAGGTCTGGCATCCGTTTATCTTCTCTTTCTAAATTTTGATTTGCAGGGTTTGACCTTCTTGCAAAAGCATTGCTTTGACTTAAATCTTGCGACGAATAGTAAGGAGGAGCAAAATTAGGGTTGGGAATTAAAACAGCTTCGCTACCACCATCCGCTTTACATCGCTTGCCTATTTCGTAAGCGTCGTCGTTTGAGTAGTTTTCTTGCAACTTCAAAAAATAACCAGTTCGGCGCCATACTGGAATCCTAAAAAATCTGTATAATCCGTACTCTGGGTCATCAGTTCTTAATGTTAAAGTTTCTGGATTATCCGCAGATTCTTGTTTGTAACGGACGGTGGTGTACCCAGTTTCATAAGTTGCAAGTAAGTAACCTGTTTTTGGTTCGTATTTGTATTCTAATGTCGTATCCTCAATGCATCGCCATTCGTCAGTTGGGTTGCCAGCCAAATTTTTAGTAGCTGAATTATATATAGAGTCAGCAGTAAAAGCAAACCCCCATTTTTGGCGCCTGGTTCGTATCGGGGTTCCGTTTTCGGTTTCGTTATAAGCAACTTCTTTGGTTTCCCCTCCCAAGTCAAAGCATAAACTCATTGCTTTAATAGTGCGAACTCCCGCTAAGGGCTTATTTGCATCAGGCAAACCATCAACGCGCGTTTCTCGTTTTGGTTCCTTTTTGCGCCATCTTGGTATGGAACTTCCTTGTGTAGTTTCTGGTTGTTCTTCGTCTTTA
>JBOFKH010000033.1:0-1018 GCA_051657225.1 Alphaproteobacteria bacterium | reverse complement strand
GAGTTAGGGGTGTTCCAAGATGCATATGAAGTTCAGGCAAAAGCCTTAGACATGGGCTATATAACAAAAGAAATGCTTGAAGAAGCTGAAAAGATGCGCGAAAATGCATCAGAACGACCACTTCGAGTAAATCTTGAACAGGCTGCACAAAACAATGGCAAAAATGTTGTTTTAGGATAAAAAGATGCCATTTAATATAGGAGATAGGGCTAGATTAACGGATGCTTTGCTTTTAGACATTAGAGCAGACGAACCAATTGGATATCTCCAAACTCTAATGAATGACCTAGAGCGCAGGTCGCCAGACCGCATTACAAAAATTCAAGCATTGCTTGATAAAATTGAAGCACTACAAGAGCTTGAGGATGATATCTCGCCCAACACCATCGACGAAAGCGGCGTAGCCAGTCGTGAGAGTTATCTTGAGGGAGCCGAATCGTATCATACCAATGCTCAAGCAATAAGAGACAATACTCGTCGAGAGAAGCTTGGCGGATTTCGTCAAGATATTCGGCGCTATCTTGACCCCCACGGGTATCTGGCTCGCGTCAAGGGAGTTGGGAGGGCGATCGATGGAGCCTAGCTTATCCACCGAAGAAGGCGACAAGGCGACTGAAATTACAATGAAGGATTTCAGGAAAGCTTTATCTACTGCAAAAGGTGATTCTAAATTATTAATTGAAGCAGAGGTTGACTATGGCTATCAAAAAAAACCCGCTCGATCAGAAAGGAATAACGCCATCTGGTAAACGCTGGGAAATTATGCCCATTCCCGAGCCAGATGTTGATACGATTTATTGGGATCTTAGGTTTTGTACAGGATCCAAAAAAACGGAGACTACCCCTAAGTAACAGTCTTATTTAACCAGCCCCAATTTCTTCCAGCTTTTATTGAAGAAATTGTCGCTTTACTAATACCGTAAGTTTCAATAAGTTTTTTGTAAGAAAGCTTACTGTGGAAAATTCCTATTACATCTTCCTCAGTAAGCTTTACTTTTGGATGTTTCTCTCCTCTTGC
>JBOFKH010000032.1:0-1156 GCA_051657225.1 Alphaproteobacteria bacterium | reverse complement strand
GCTAGTTTATTGAGTTGTTCAATTGCCCATTTTTGCCCCACCATCACAGCAGAAAAACCTTTCCCTGAACGTGCTTTTTTGCGCTTTGAGGTGAGGTCTACATCAGCCTTGACATACTCATAAACGATTGAACTAATAGGGAATAGTTTACAGATTTCTGAAACAATCCTGAGTTCTAATTGTCTGTTGGCACGAATGGATGGGGCTACTTTTTTCTGTCTCCGATTATTGAATCGTTTTTGTCGATGCGCTCTGAGGTGAAACGAAACCTTTCGATTAATTCGTCTCCCTCTTCGTGCCCGACGCAATAACTTTTGTGCTTCCTTCCGCGCTTTCACTCGTTTGAATGGCAAATTGAGATTTGCTCGAAATAAGGTAAATTGCTTGGAAACAACTCCAATCCCGGAATAGAGCTTACCTGGATCTATTCCTACAGAAATTGATTGAGTGGCTGTTCCTGAGGAACGCAGAAGGCGCACCGTTTTGATTTGTAAATCATTGGAAAACCATTCTGCTTCGCCATTATCCACCCAAGATTGAGCGCGATAATATTTGGTTGGCATTAAGGGTTGTCCTTCTATCGATAAAACTGAAACTCTAGCGTTTTTATGCATTGAGAGATAATCTCCTAACAATTTGTCCCTTACCCCACCCCGTCCAGCATGACTTGCCTTTACGCAACGCCTTTAATCAGAAGGCTTGTAGTGAATCCAATCGAGGGAAGTGACTGGAGGTAACGTAACTGTACAGGGCTCCGGTATATTGCAACTCTTAGTTATCTACTGACTTAGACAATCCGTCTGTCGATGTTAATCGACTGGCGGTAGTTGAAAGTCTTTGCTTTCATCTTTTTCGTTAAAAGCGACTCTAAAATGATTTGGATAATTTTTGGATAGATTTACGCAAAAATCTTTAATAACTAAATCAACGCCAGTTTTACTCACTTTATTTCTCTCTAAAATTTTCTAAGGATTTACGGGCTCGCTATACAGAAAACGCCAGCCGGGATATTGATCTTTATTCTTCTCCCACCATTCTTGGAAATCATAAATATTTTCATGTTCGCCAGGGAATAGCGTTAGCAAATGCCCCTCATTGACTTTCTTTGAATAGCCAAGGAATTTGTCTAAAAGCAAGGATTTTGATTTTAGATGAT
>JBOFKH010000031.1:0-4292 GCA_051657225.1 Alphaproteobacteria bacterium | reverse complement strand
GGTAGTCAGTAATTGCTTCTGATGTGTTTAAAGTGGAATTTCCTTCGCTTTTTAAACCGAAGTTCCCCTTCCTTCCATCTCCAGAAAGCCAGTTAACATCTTGTTTTCTTGAAAATTCCCAGATAATCCTTTGAGATTCGCGAACCTTGAAAGCTTCAATTGGCATTTTCTCCTGAGGTGCGAAGGCAATTTTTCCGCCCCTATAATAGGGTCTGAATTTAATTGCTTTTTCAGGCATTGAAAAAGTTGTAATCTCGGTCGAATTAGAAGTAATTACCTCTAAATCCGCGCTCTCTAGTGAAATAAAAGGAAAGCTAGAAATAGAATCTCTTCCCACAGCTATAGGTGTGATAGAAGAGATATTTTGAGAAACTAAACTCATAAACGAATTATAACTTGCATTTTGAGTGAGTTTAATTTGATAGTTGTTAAATATTTCTTGAGATTTAAAAAAATCTGAGTTATAAGCCACCTTGAGTTCCTCCTGCCATAAAGTTTACGCTGATTTTTGCGTATTTCCTTCCATCTAAGGAAGGCGACGAAACGCAGTCTACGCCGTCGTTTTTGATGTTTTTATTTGTTAAAATTCCATGTTCAAAAGTACCCGCAGGGTCTAGCTCCCCATCTGCATTAAACTTAGTATCCGTAATATTTAATGATGACACGTTTTCAGCAACGGCAACCCTCACGAAGCCCGCACGCACAACGGTAACACTGTTGTTACAATCAATTGCAGTCGCAACTCCTACCGCCCGACTTCCGTTAAATTTGACGATATCTCCTGCCGCATTTTGAGAAACAAGCTGACCTCCTTTGAAATTAATTGGAACTTCAGCCGTCATCACGTCGATGACATCGCTATTTCCCTTTTTAAAACAAGAACCTAAAACGCTCATTTAATACTCCTTTTTTTTAATAACTACCCATAGGTAGGTAAATTCCCCTTTCCATGGCTTCTTTGCGCCATCCTTGGACTGAATTTAAGCTACTTCTTTGAGATTCCGCCAAAATAGAAGCTTCCCTCTCTCTTTCAAGCTCCGCTTCCATGGTTTTTTTGGTTTTTTCAAAAGCAAGTAGCCCACTTGCTCCAGTTTCTTCCATCCTACGGAAGATAGGAGCGTATTCTTCCATTGCCGAAAACCTTTTATAGGCGAATTCCTCAATTTTCTTATTTTGCTCAGAAAAAGTCAAATTAGAAACTCCCTCAATTAAAGAAGATATCGCAATATCTTTACTGTAGGAGCTTTTAAGCTCCTTATTCCTAGCTACATTTTCTGCCGAAGAATTTTGGAAAGCAACCATTTCATCGTGCTCTTTCGCCTTTGCAATGGCAATCTCCTCGGGAGTGAGCTGTGTAGTTGTGGGCTGGGTTTTTTGCAAATTCATTTCCTTGAACTCACGAAAAGCTTCGTATTCGCTTTTACTAACCTCGATAAACTCCTTATCTCCTTCCATTTTTTAACCTCCTTATATTTTTTTAAAAGAAAATCTAAAAGTGTCGAAAAAACAAAGATTAAAGCTCTTTTGGCTGAAAATATACCGTGCATTGACAGTTTGGGCGAATGCCCGGCGCATAATCAGGCTCTTCCGCGAAATCCGAAACTGGGAATCCATACCTTGTTTGATGTTCTAGAGATACGGTTTTTTGGGGGGCTTCTGAGGCGCCCCAGTAGGGGTCTTGGGAAAACAGGGACTCGGAGAGGAGCTCGTAATTAATCTCATTTAAAAGAGATTTTGAATTAATCTCATCATTTTCAGAAATAAATTTAGCAAGCTCTTTATTAGCTTCTTCAGGTTTTTTTGAAAAATCTCCCACAATCCCCCTCTTTGTATCTTTCATGAAATAGTCAACCGAAAGTAACTCAATTTCTTCTTTTGTGAGTAATCCCAGCTTCTTTAAAGAGGAGTTTTTGTCCTCAAGAATCCAAGCGCTACCTGATTCTCCTCCTCCTTTGAAGGGAGAAGCCCCTAGTTTCTTTAATTCCTCTTTAAAACTCTCTTCCTTGTATTTTTCCCAAAAACTTTTTTTTAAACGGAGCTCCCCGTCTTTCTTTGTGAGAATCCCCTTTAACAGAGGTTCCTCATATAAATCTCTTTCAGTTCCCTTGGTTTCTAAATTTTGTATTTCTGAGGTCTTTTTTTTTCTCCAAGAGGAATATTCCTCTTGAAATTTAAAAACCTCTTTTAAAGCCTCATCTATTGGTAGATTTGGAGGGATATAAACCTGTTGCGCTATTGCTGACTTCGGAATATCGTATTTGGACTCCATCCAATCTCCCTTCTTTGATGATATGGAATTTTCTCCAAATTTGTCTCCCAAAGCACTTGATTTTGATGTGGTTTGACTTTGTTTGTACAGAGTCCTATTTTCATAAACAACCCACTCTTGGTTTTTTGTGTATGAAGCTATTTCACCGGTAGAGGGGTTTATATCTTCCCCTAGAAAGGAGCTTCTTGTGTAAAAAAACGCAGAAACGAGCTTATCACTCATTTTAATCTCTTTTTATGTTTCTGAATTTTTTCATCATAGATTTTTTTAATATCTCCATAATTAAGTGGATATGGAAGCCTCTTAATCGCTTTATCCAACTCACTTTTAATCGTCCTTTCGTTTTTAAGGTTGTCGAAATTAACCCCTAGGGAAGGGCTATATTTTTTTGGCATTTTCCCTTTCTCCAAGAACATTGAATAATTCAGCCTTTGCCGATAATTCCACCTCATTGTCGGCTAAAACCCTTAAATATTCTAAAGTAGCATTCATTTTCTCAAGAGGAGTGTACTCTTCATAGTCAAAATCAATTCCAAGCCCATTTAGTAAAGGAGTGATGATGTTTGTGCGAATATTTTTATAGGTTGCTTCTTGGTTTTTTTGGTCATTATCCCCCGTCGCGTTAAGTCCATCGGGGGATTTCCCTGTAAGCCTTGTCATAGGGATTTTAAAAATCGATGCAAGTCCTGTATAGGCAAATTTCACGGATTTTTCAAGATAATCTACATTAGGTGAGATTGTTGTTATTTCGTCATTCACATCTATCATTAAAATATTGGAATTTGCATTTTTGTCGATACTCCCTCTTATTTTTTCAAAATTATCCGCTCCCTGGATGGAATTGGCGCCCTCTTTCTTAATAATGAGCTTGTTTTTAAAAGCAAAGGCGGGCTCAAGGCTTTGGTACGCCATCCATAGGACTTTAAGAGGGGACTCTACAATCTCCCAAGAAGCCAGAGGGGAGTTAATCCTGAGAGCAAGCTCTCTCCCTTCTTTCATGACAAATTCAATTCCCTTATCTAGTTTTCCCGATATTTCAATAACTCCCTCTAAAGAGGTATCTTTAATTCTTACTCTTCCTACGTTTACTGGAGAAAATATGGATTTTAAAATAATATCTTTTATCCCCAAAAATTCATATTTGGAGCTTTCAATGGAAATTGGCTCCCCGTTTTTGAAATACAGCTCCGAAACGCTGATATTTAAAGGGTTTTTCCCTTTTATTACATAAGCATTCAGGCAATCGTCAAGCACGCCAGAGAGGATATTTTGCATCATTTCCCATCCCCATCCGTCAAAACATCCTCCAAATCTTGAGAAATCTCTTATTCCTTCAAAGTTATAGCTTTGTTTTTTTGCAAACATCATAATCCTCCTATATTGTTAATTAACATTGCAACGGCATCGGCGGCGTCGTCGTATTGGCTTTTTGAAGATGAATTCCATCTTTGGAATTGCTTTATAAACTCACCATCACTGTTTATATCTATTTTTAAACCGCCTTTTGAAACATAACCACTTAGGCGTGATATTTTTTGTATTTTATTTTCAGAAGTTCGAAAACCCTCTACCATGCATCCTTGAATTCTAATATATTCATAGCCTGCCTTTCCGATGCTATTTTGCTCGAAAAATAAATACCTCACCCTTGATTCAAAGCATATTCTTTCAATATCAGGCAGACACTCGCTCCAAGGCTTCTTCCATAAGTACCCCCTAATAGCTACAAAGCTATCGTATCTTTGTGCAAGCGCAAGCGCTGTGTAGTCCGAGCCTTCGAGGGAGGGGTCGAGGCAAGCGTATGTATAGCTATTTCCATAATCACCTAATTTTACTTTTGTAAAAGGAGAATCTTCTGGGGGAATAATTACCCCATAGTAATTTGCTTGGATAAATCTTTCCGATGTGCCTTCCTCTCTCATTTTGTCGATATCTTTATCTAAAGAAGGAATTTTCCCCCTCCATATTTCATAGGTAGGAATTTTACCTTTAAGTCTTGCGTACAAATCGTCTTCACATACTG
>JBOFKH010000030.1:0-6367 GCA_051657225.1 Alphaproteobacteria bacterium | reverse complement strand
GTTTCGGAGAAGCAATGTTGAAGGTTTCACCGGTGAGGCTATAAATCTCTTCCTCCAGCACCTTGAGGCGCTCTCCAAAAGATTCGCTCAATTTTTCAAGCCTTGCCACATCAACCAAAATGCCAGCTTTTTCCATGGCCACCACCACGGGAATAAGGGGTTTTTCGAGGGTCTCGTAGAGGGTTTGGAGATGCTCTTGTTGGAGACGCTGTCGGAACAAGTGATAGAGCCGCAAGGTAACGTCCGCGTCTTCTGCTGCATAGGCGCACGCCACATCCAGGGGCACATGATCAAAGGTGCGTTGCTCACGCCCCACCCCTGCCACCTCCTTAAAAGAGATGGTTTTGTGGCTCAGGTGGTGCTGGGCCAAAAAATCAAGGCTATGGCTGTGAAGCCCCGCATCCAGCACGTAGGACATCAACAGAGTGTCTTCCACAGGGCTGACGGTTTCAATCCCTGCGTTGGCCAACACCAGCAAGTCATATTTCAGGTTATGACCAATTTTGCGAATGCTCGGGTCTGCAAACAAAGGCTTCAACATGTCCAGCGCAATTTCTGGTGAAATCTGGGGCTCGTCTGTTTGGTGTGTCAAAGGAACATAAGCCGCTTGTCCAGGAGAGAGCCCAAGGGCAATGCCTACAAGCTTGGCTTCCATAGCATGAAGGGAGCTGGTCTCTACATCCACCACCATATAGCCCTGTTTTTTAGCCTGCTCCAGCCACTCAGACAGGATCTGGAAATCTTGGATAAGGCTATAGGCGCCGGTTTGCAGGGGCTCTGGTGTAACGGCTTCTGGTTTCGAAAAAGCACCTTGTTTTTCAAGACGGCTTGAGAGCAAGAAAAAATGGTTCTCTTTTAAAAAAGCTTGCACGCTTCCTTGATCAAAAGGACGGCGTGTAAAATCGTCTAGGGAGGCCCCAAGGGAGAGGTCTTGCTTCAAAGTCACCAGTTGCTTGGAAATGAAAGCCTGGGCCTTGTTTTCTTCCAACATTTTTCGACGCCGGGGCTGAGGAATTTCCTCCAGATGCTGATACAGATTTTCAAGGGTCCCAAATTTTTGAATCAACTCTGCAGCTGTTTTAACGCCAATCCCCGGGACGCCAGGAACATGGTCGCTTTTGTCGCCGATGAGAGCTTGGACATCCACCACTTGGGAAGGAGGAACACCAAATTTTTCAATCACCTGAGCCTCTTCGATAGCGCGGTTCTTTAAGGGGTCATAGAGGCGCACATGGGGGCCGATCAGCTGCATTAAATCTTTATCTGAAGAGACAATCGTCACGTCACAGCGCTGTTCCACGGCCTGGTTGGCGTAGGTGGCTAAAATGTCATCCGCTTCGTAATTTTCCAGCTCCACCAAAGGAATGTGAAAAGCATGACAAGCCTCTCGAATGAGGACGAACTGGGGGATAAGCTCTGGCGGAGGCGGCGGACGATTGGCTTTATAATCTGGATAAATGGCATGGCGAAACGTCTTACGCCCAGCATCAAAGACCACAGCCAACCGTTGGGGTTGATGATCCTGAAGCAATTTAAGCAGGATATTACAAAACCCAAGCACAGCGCCCACCGGCGTGCCATCAGGTCGCGCCAAGGGCGGCAGCGCATGAAAAGCCCGAAAAATAAAGCCAGAGCCATCAATAAGGTAAACACTGGAAGCAGAGGTAGAAGAAATCACCGGAAAAAAACTTTCATACATGAAGGTACTATCTAGAACCACCACAAGTGGCAGCTTTTCTTTCAGCATAAAAGATCCCTTAAAGGATGGGAAGCCTTTCATTTATTAGTTTTTTTAACTTTTTTAGATATTTTCAACGTTTTTAAGATAGAAAATAAATCTTTAGAGACACTCAATTGAATTTATGTCTCTTTTTAATTAAGAGTTTTCATACCTTTTTTAAAAAAACATCAAGGAAGAGTCTCTTGTTTATGAAAAAAATATTCTTGCAATCTATAACGCTTTCCCTCCTCCCCTCTTTTGTTTTCGGTAGCCCTGTCGAACCACTTCCCTCGATTATTAATCCAGAATCCTTTAAAAATGCTACAGCAATTCTGACAAGAGTTGCTGATGGAGACTGGAATATAACTAGAGATGAACAACCTGAAGATGTGCGCTTGGTTGTTATAAAAAACCCTTCTCAAAAGCAAACTGAGCCCCCTTCCCCTGAGTCAACACCAGATCGTTTACTTCAGCTCTTAAGACGATTTCCGAAAATGGAGACTTGTGACGTTCAAGATTTTTTGCTTGACGAGATGAAACCTTTTTTGGGTGATCTTGCCTCTTATAAGGACCTCAAAACCCTTCGAATTGCAGGCCAAACCCTAGAGCAACCAGATGTGGAGACTCTTTTCAAGCTTCCTCTAAAATCGTTAGAGTTTGCGAATTCGACCTTAAGCGCTGAAAACGCCGCACCGTTGCCCAAAACCCTTGAGTTTTTTTCGTACAAAGCGATCCCTTGGTTAGAATCCGAAACGCTTTACGACCCCATGGATGCTGCATTTTTTGAACAAGCCAATACTTTAAGAAAGATAGAATTCAACCATATAGACGCCTGGAGGAAATTTTGGGAAAAGCCCACAAATCTTAAAAATTCTCCTATCGAAGAGATTTATCTATATCAGCCCTCTGTTTGGGAGCAGCCCACGCAAATAAGCGATTTAACAAACATCGCTATTGCTGATCTTTTGCGCGCTTTGCTTAACCCAGAGTTAGCTAGGCCCCGGATAAATGCCTCCCATCTTGGTTCTTTTCCTGTTGCACTCAATCCAAAGATACTGTCTAAACATTTCAAACGTCTCAAGATTTTCAGCTTTCATGAATACGGCCCAGACTCACAGAACTCATTTACTTACTCCAAAAGAGTTTCTTACATCAAAGATAAAAACCTATGGTCATTTTCTAAATGGCCAGACCCAAATCTTGCTGAAGCAACTTGCCTACAACAATGGGAAAGTAAGTTAGAAGAAATTCAAAAAAGCTTTCCAGGAGCACAATTTCATGTTTCAGATATGGGCCCAACTATCATGGCAAAATTTCAAGAAATGCAGCAACAAGATGGTTGGAAAGATAAGATAACCATTTTATCAAAAAATCCAACGCCATAGAGAACTTATCTGCTATAACCTCAAAGAAAATCCATTGATGGGATCAGAGAATAGTGGAAAAAGCGCCAGACATTGTCCAACATCTCAGACAATGCTTGAGGAACAGTGTCAGCATTTCACCAGCCAAAGCCGCTGTTTTTTTTAAAACGGCCCCAGGGCACTATGCCGACCATGATCAATTTATAGGTGTCACGGTCCCGAATTTACGTAAAATCGCTAAACGCTTTGGAGAGACAAATTTACATATTTTAAAGGAACTGCTTCTCTCCAAGATTAATGAAGAGAGGCTTTTGGCCTTGTTTATCTTGGTTAATCAATACCAAAAAGCAGATCCCCTTTCACAGCAAGCGCTTTGTGCATTTTACGTGGAAAATCTGATTTACGTTAACAACTGGAATCTCGTGGATGCTTCCGCCCACCTCATTTTAGGCGCCCACCTATGGGACAAAGATCGCTCTATTCTAAAAGAACTCGCCAGATCCGATAACTTATGGAAACGCCGAGTTTCCATTGTGTCCACCTGGTGGTTTATCCGCAAAGGTGAACTAGACCCAACGTTTCAAATTGCCCGTCTTTTGCTTCAAGACAATCACGATCTCATCCACAAAGCGACAGGGTGGATGCTTCGAGAAGCCGGCAAACAACGGGAAGAGGCGCTGCTAGATTTCTTAAAAGAACACGCCCATGAGATGCCAAGAACGATGTTGCGCTATGCTATAGAAAGGCTTCCACCAACACAAAGAAGTCATTTTTTGCAAGCACACCGTACATAGAATGATTTTTTATTGATCTCAACATTCAGGAGAGGAACTGAGGGCGCCAGCCGGGAAATTTTACCGGCTGGCTTGATGGGTGCCCTTTTATTGAGCTGCTGAGGCCATCCGCTTCACTTCATCCTCAATTTGCGTCTTGGTAACAGACCTGGAAGAGGCGCTACGTTTTAGATTTTGATAGGCCTGAAATTGCGTAGAGGTTGGTTGAGATTTAAGGATATCGCTCACCTCCTCATACGTAAACAAGTCTGATACATTTTTAAAGTCAATACCAGCTTCCCGAGCGCCAAGAATTCGTTGGAAATACATCTTATTTGGCGCAACAGGAGCCTTTTCAAGCAAAGTACTTAATTGGCGAGCTGCTTCGAAATGCGTCTTCGTGACAGGCTCTCCTTTGCTGAGCCAATCTTGAAGATCTCCATACAAAAACAATTCCGATATATTTTTCAACTCAATACCAGCCTCCCCCGCGCCAAGAACACGTTGGAAATACATCTTATTTGGCGCAACAGGAGCCTTTTCAAGCAAAGTATTTAATTGGCGAGCTGCTTCGAAATGCGTCTTCGTGACAGACTCTCCTTTGCTGAGCCAACCTTGAAGCTCTCCATACGTAAACAAGTCCGATACATTTTTCAACTCAATGCCAGCTTCCCGCGCGCTCAAAACACGTTGGAAATACATCTTATTTGGCGCAAAAGGAGCCTTTTCAAGCAAAGTATTTAATTGGCGAGCTGCTTCAAAATTCGCCTTCGTAACAGACTCTCCTTTGCTGAGCCAACCTTGAAGCTCTCCATACAAAAACAAGTCCGATACATTTTTCAAGTCAATGCCAGCTTCCCGCGCGCCAAGAACGCGTTGGAAATACATCTTGTCCGGAAAAAAAGTAGATTTTTCAAGCAAATTTTGCAGTTGTTGATAGGCATCCGCGTGATCTACGGTTAAATCTCCAGAAGGAGTAAGGCTCCTGATTTGCCTGTATAAAGGATGGTCTTGCTTCAAGGGAGTTGGTGCAGCAGGGACCGCTTTCCGAATTTCTTTTTGACTCTCCTCGCCCATCATGGCTTGGGCGCTGGAGATCCCAACAGCGGCAATAGACCCCAAAAAAGCAAGACTTAAACTGAATTTGGAAAGCAACATGAGCAAAACTCCATAAAAAATGAACCATAACAATCTAAAAAATATTGCCAAAAAAAGATCTGCTTGTCAAATAGTTCTTTTTAGCCTTATATTTGTCTTAATGTCTATTTCATTTTTAAGGAGCTTAAGAGGCAAAAATTATGGAATCATGTCTTGTAAAAAATACTTTATATGAGCACCATTCCCGTAGAAGCGGTAATCCAGACGATGCGACACTCTGGTGATTTTATTGAAGCGCCATGCTTACAGGTTCACCCTAGATCCCCGCTTCTGGGGAAATGACAAAGGGAAGCGGGAATGAACAAGGGGGGAAATAGCTAAGCAGCCAGCGCCGCTTTTGCCTTCTCAACAACACAAGCAAAAGATTCAGGGCTATTAACCGCCAAATCCGCCAGTACTTTTCGGTCCAACGCAATCTGCGCTGTGTGCAATCCATGGATAAATGTAGCATAGGTCAACCCATGCAAGCGGGCAGCAGCATTGATACGCTGAATCCACAACCCACGAAAGTCACGCTTACGGTTTCGACGGTCGCGATATGCATACTGCAACGCTTTTTCCACACGTTGCAAGGCAATTCGATAGCAATTTTTAGAACGTCCTCGATAGCCAGAGGCCATCTCAATAACTTTTTTGTGACGAGCGCGCGTGGTCGTCCCTCTTTTAACACGAGTCATACCTAATCTCCTTTACAAACCATAGGGAATAAAATTCCGCTTGATGATCTTAGCATCACAAGCAGCCATAATGGTGGTTCCGCGGGCTGTTCGCCGCATTTCTGGAGATCTTTTTCGCATGCCGTGTCGTTTGAAAGCTTGGGCCATGATAACTTTACCCGTGCCAGTCAAGCGAAAACGTTTTTTCACGCTACTCTTCGTTTTTAATTTGGGCATTTTAATTTCCTCTATAAAAAAAATTTAAATTATCTTTTACACACACAGGGCATGCCCATTTTACGCGCCACAGCATGTTCACCTTCACGCCAACTAAACGGCGCCAGGTGTTCCACTTATATCAAAGATTACTTCCAAAAACAACTGCTATTGTTCTCTCAAAGCTCAAAAAAAAGGGGAAGGCAAACCTTCCCCTCAAATAAATTCTAAAAAAAATTATTTATTTCAATTTAGTTGCCTGGCTTTGGGGCTGCTTCGCTACCAGCAGGGGCCGGTGTCATTTCAGCAGGAGCTGGCGTTGGGGTTGGAGCCACTTCTTCTGGTTTTTGTGGCTCTTGCTGTGCTGGCGCCATAGCAGCGGGTGCTGGAACTGGAGCTGCTGGCATCACATCTGCTTTTTTATCCTGGGAGTGCATGTTTTGCTCAGCTGGCGCTGCTTGCTGATGCTCCCCTTCTTTT
>JBOFKH010000029.1:0-2106 GCA_051657225.1 Alphaproteobacteria bacterium | reverse complement strand
GCTTCAGGCTGCTTTTCTTGGCCAGCATTTCCGGAACTCCCAGCTGCCATTCCGCTAAAGTTTCCGCCATTGCTTGCCCTAAAGCCCCGGCCAGAGCGCCGCGTCCTGGATCGTCTGGATTCAAAATCGCGCCGGTTGCAGCGCCGACCAGGCCATGGGCCAGCTTGTGCTCCAAAAAGCCCAGCCCTTCCAGGCGAGCCTCGCCAAGGTGTTGCGAGGCAACACCTCCCATCGTGTCTGCAGCGAAGGTGGTGGCCCCGGAAAGCAGCGCTTTCTCAAAGGTCTGGCCCCCAAGGGTGGCATTCACCGTGCCAGAAGCAAGGCCTTTCACCGCTGCTTTTTGAAAGTGTCCTGTGAGGGTTTGAGGCTGCTTGGGAATACCCAACTTGAGAGACGCGCCATCCACCAACCCTCCCGTCAGCCCCGCCAATGCTATGGATTTCAAGCCCTCGGGCTTGCCAAGGTCTTCAACCGCTTTGAACACGTTGCCCTGATGGTTCACCGTTCCCACAACCGTTGAGGCAGCCACGGCCTGAACCCCAGCCTTGGCGGCAGTAATCTCCTCAGCAGGCACCAGAACCCTGGCATTCGCCAGGGTGTGGAGGAAGATTGCCAAGATGAAGATAAAAAGTTTAATCATGTTAAATTTAAGGAACATGAACATCGTATAGCCGACCGTAATATCCGCCCTTGCCATCCTTGATAAAATCCACTGACAACATCAAATCACTTTTCTTTCCATCGTACCAAAGATCAAATTCAACGCTTGCCACTTCATCTCCAGGAACCGTATAATCGTATCGATCAAAATTTTTGAACTGCTCTTCAGGCGGCATAGTCATATCTCCGGGGTAGTAATCAATTTCTTCTTTTAAAGCTTCTAAATCAACCCGTTCAAAAATGAATCCATTATCTTTCATCTGTTCATAATTTTTATCCACCAAATCTTGAACAATACGTTTCAACCAATATTCAATCATTTTATTGCTGAGCATTTTGAACACCTTTTCTATTTCCTGGAATTTTAGTTTGGGTTTCTTGTGTAACCCCTAATTCCGAAAAATAATCATCTGCTCGTTGAATATGAAGTTTTGCTTCCTCTTTCTTTACACCAGCTTTGCGTAACGCGCGATAGGCTTTTACCCGTTCTACACCATAGGTACCACCTCCTGCTTGGCGTTGTTCTTGTGTCGCAAAATAGTGTTCAGTCCCTATCTCACTAGATGGCCCCTTCAACTGCACGGTTGGAGCTTCATTACGGTTATAACCTGGGATATCTTGGACAGCCTTATCTTGAATAATGTGATGTGAATCGATTGCTTTTGCATTCTTTAGCTCCTTATGCGTCCCATATATGCGGCCAGATTCAGTGTATTGAACGTCTTGGGTCAGCTTCCCTTGTGGCGTTTTCTTCGGGGCTATCTTCCCCGCAGGCCTTGCATGTTGCAGGTTTTTTGCGACATTGGCCACAAAAAGCCCAGCTGCCTTGGCGGCATCTTCGCTAAACCCAAGCTCAAGGGTGTTTTTTTCGGCCAAAGTGGCCCCTTCCCTCGCAAATGATGCAACAATCGCTTCAGCCTCCCCAAGCTTTCCTTGGGTGATATGCTCGTCCAAAATGGCCATGGTCGCGTCGCTCATCAAGCACAACGCCTCTCCCGATACAAAGGCGCAAAATAGGCCTTTTTCGTAAGCCGTCAAAGCAGAAAAACCCTGTTCGTGGGCTTTTTCCAGGGCACAGGTTAAGTCTTCATCAACTTCTTTAGCAAATGGGCTTGTCTGCACCAAGGTAGACCACCCAGCCCGCTTCAGCTCTGCAAGAACGCCCTTTGAATTGTGCTCCAAGGCGGTGTCCGCAGTGTGGATGGCCGTGCCCACATCTTGCCCAAGAACCCAAGCCGTTGTTGCAGCGCCCAGTTTTGCAAGGTCATGGGCTTGTTGGATTTGCGCGTCGCTTGGCATATCCGAAGGCTTCAGGCTGCTTTTCTTGGCCAGCATTTCCGGAACTCCCAGCTGCCATTCCGCTAAAGTTTCCGCCATTGCTTGCCCTAAAGCCCCGGCCAGAGCGCCGCGTCCTGGATCGTCTGGATTCAAAATCGCGCCGGTTGC
>JBOFKH010000028.1:0-2693 GCA_051657225.1 Alphaproteobacteria bacterium | reverse complement strand
GATTCAGGCAAGTCGACACCTTGAAAGGGTTTCATTGGCTGACCTATGAAAAAGGGAAATTTTCCACCAGCCAAAAGCGGGGTGTTTTTGCAGACAAGGCTCTAGAGCTTTTTCCTCCAGATTATTGGCGTTATTACCTCCTCTCCCATGCTCCTGAAACGTCAGACTCCGATTTCACATTTGCCCATTTTGCTTCGGTGGTGAACAAAGATTTGGCCGATGTGCTGGGTAATTTTGTAAACCGGACGTTTGCATTGGTGCACAAATACCAGGGGGGCGGCGTTCCTTCTTTCTTGGATGCAACAACCCTAGATCCTGAGTTGTTGGCCCAAAGTACGGCCCTCGTCGAAACCCTTATCGAGCATTTAGACCAGCTGAGGTTCAGGCAGGCAAGCCAGACCTTGAGGAGCTTATGGGTTTTGGGAAATGAGTATATCGCTGCTCAAAAGCCCTGGGAGCTTATCAAGCAAAACCCTGGCCAGGCCGCAATCGTTCTCACCCACTGTATCCACCTGATACGGTTGTTTGGTATCGTAAGCCACCCTTTTGTTCCCTGTACTGCTCGCACCTTGCTGACATGCTTGCAAGATGAGGCGTTGCTCAAAAATCTGGAAAAAACACCCTTTCAAGAAGGCTTAAATTTTTATGCTCTTAAGGCTGGACATTCGCTGGCTGCCCCGCAAGTGCTCTTCCAAAAAATTGATCCTGAAACGGTTGAAGCCCTGACAAAAGCTTTTTCAGGTCAGGAGATGTAGGCCTTTTAGCTATGGGCTGAATGGCCAAATCAAACGAGCTGAGAGAGAAATGTTTTAGCGGGCACGATCATGGGTTTGGAAAGAGAGAAGCAATCTTTTTCTACATAGGGTAAGTCCATGGCTACTTGAAACACATGGGAGGCTTGAAGTTGTTTTTGAAAGAAAAGAAGATGGGGGCTTAAAGGTTCTTTTCCAGAAGACTTCACCTCCACCATCAACCATGGCTTCTGGTCTTTAACCACAAGGAAATCTACTTCTTTGTGATCTTTAGTTCTTAAAAAAGTCAGTTCAAAGCTTCCAAAGCCATTATCATTCCAGAAGTGTACAGCTTTCAAAAGATGGGAAGCAATGAAATTTTCAGCGCGTTGTCCCTTATCTTCCACCAACGACCAATCCCAAAGATATATTTTGGGATCTTTTAGTAAACTTCTGGAAAGATTTTGAGACCAGGGACGTAAAGAAAAACAAAAATAAAGGGCTTCAAATACCTCAATCCATCTTCGAATGGTTTGATCTGATACCCTTATTTTTTTGGATAGGGTTGTGTAGTTTGTTAACTGACCAGCTTGCTGCTGAAGGGTTTTTGCTAACACTTCTAAAAGGGATATTTCATGGATGTTTGAAAGATCTCTGATGTCTTCTTGAAAAAGTTGTTGATGGCGCAACTGTTGCCACTTTCGGTAATAGCGTTTCTCAGCCTTTAAAAAAGGATCTGGAAACCCACCAAATGCTAAGAGTGTGTCAAACAATTCGTTTCCAATGTTGTGGGGTTCTCCTAAAAATTGCTCACGGGGTTCAGGATCAGCAAGCTCATGTACAGAAAGCGGATGAATACGGTGAAGGAAATAGCGCCCCATCAAACTATCCCCGCTTTTATGGAACATATCTAAACGAGAGCTTCCCGTTACAAGGGTGTGGAGGTCGTCTCGATAGGTATCAATGAGCCCTTTTAAAAAAATTTTCCATTCTTTAAATTTGTGAATTTCATCGAGACAAAGAATCGGCTTCTGGTTACTGAGGGTTTGAAGAGGCATCTGTTGAACAACGGCAGCAAGCCCCTTTAAAATAAGCAGGCGATGGTCAAGGTTATCCCAATTTAAATAAAAGGAGGTGCTAAATTCTTTGAGAAAGTGTTTAGCAAGGGTTGTTTTTCCAACCTGACGTGGACCTGCTAGAAACAATGCTTGGGTATAATGCTCAACGTGATGTTTAATGATATTGCTATAAATTCGTTTCATTTTTTCATCCTGACGTATAAGTTATGTTCGATTAAAAAATCGAAATAGTCAAGACTATTTCGATTTAATGCACGAAATAGTCTTTATGAATTTAAAAGGCAGATGATGTAGCTACATCTTCCTAAACAAAATCAATCCAGGATGTCTAAGCGACGATGGCTTGGAGCTCTGCTTTTAAGCCCCCGGTGAATTTATAGGGCGTAGGGAGCTTAAACGTTAACACAACTTGAGGAAGTCTAAATTTTAGATAGATCATAGTGTTGCCAGGGGAAAGCTGGCTGATTTTTCTCTTCAGCGCCTCCAGAGCGTTTTGTGAAGTTATGTCAAGGGTGACAGATTCCATATGCTTGGAGAGGTGTCCGTCACAGGTCTCTAGCTGGTTGCAGGTTAGGCGCGTTGTCTCTCCATCAAGCCTTCCTGAAACCGTTAAAAGCAAAGCAGTTCCAGGCTCTAGAAGCTCGCGATAGTTGGCCAGCGTTTCGCTAAAAAGCACTACTTCATAAACCCCTGTTGGGTCTGAAAGCTGAAGAAAAGCATATTTTTGACCTGATTTGCTGAGCCTTTCTTGTTTGGACAAAAGAACACCCATCATAGGGAAGGTTTTTCCTTCTTTCCCCCGGTTGTGCTCTAAGCATGTCTGCAGCTCATGGCTAGAAACCCATGTGAGGTGTTGGAAGCAATCTTGGTAGGCCTCGAGGGG
>JBOFKH010000027.1:0-1134 GCA_051657225.1 Alphaproteobacteria bacterium | reverse complement strand
CTGATTCAGCCTTAATCTGCTTAACCTGCTCTAAAATCAACATCAGAGCGTCCCCCAACCCTTCGTTATATGAGTCGGCTAATGCGACATCTAAGTTAGTAGCGATTTCTGCGGTTTTCACAAATTTTTCTCCTTAATAATCTTTCTGAAAATATTTTTTTCAGCTAAGTTCAGAGTTAACTGCTGCAAATACAAATCTCGGAGTGCTTCCAAGTCAGTACACTTAGAAATTTCGATTTTTGCAGATTGTACGATTAGCTGTTGCTCTAAACTTAACTGTTCCATTTTTTATTTTTCTCCCAACCCCGTAGACCCAAAACCACCAATCCCACGACTACTTTCAGAGAGTTCGGCCTCCAAAAATGTAGCTCTTACCACTGGGCACAGAACCATCTGAGCAATCTTAGAACCTGCTTTTACAACATAGTCCTCTGCCCCGTGGTTGATAAGGATAGCCGCCAATTCGCCCTTGTAACCCTGGTCAATAGTCCCAATCCCATTCACCAGTCCAATACCGTAATTGAGAGCCAAACCGCTCTTACCGCGGATTTGAACCTCATATCCTTCTGGAATATTTAGAGCGATTCCTGTTCCGACTTTAGCCCATTTTCCTTTAGGAATAACGATTTGTTCAAGGGAAAACAAATCTGCTCCTGAATCACCGCTGTGAGCGTATTCTGGGAGGATAGCCCTTTCATCTAGTTTTTTGATACCTACGTATGTATGAAATCCAGTTTCCGAAAGCATACCCATAAAATCCTGTTCTAAGCTAACCCCGTCTACAAGTTCGAGTTCAGAAATCAACCCCTCAGAGAAAGCCCATTCCAAAATTTGATTATTTGGTGATTGGATGGTTTCTTGTTGGTACATATTTTTCTGAACTCGAACTTATTATTATATTAGCGGTTAAAACTGTAACTGTCAATAGAGATCTCGAAACTTTTCTTCCATCTGAGCATCACTGGAAGCCATTGTTACCAAACCGTAGATTAACATGCTTGCTGCACCTACTGCCACACCACACAAAAAGACGAAAAATAGAATCATACTACCACTCTCGAATAATTTTTGACATTAGAAACCTCAAAAGGAGGTTTATAAACCGCAAAGTTCAACAAATCGTTCAGATCCCCC
>JBOFKH010000026.1:0-3784 GCA_051657225.1 Alphaproteobacteria bacterium | reverse complement strand
AGTTTGAGGTCGTTCCAGCGGGAACGGTCCACGATTTCCATGAACATTCCGCGGTCTGTTTTGTCGGATGGATCTCCGAAATAAGAAAAGAACATGACCTGTGCCATTCTGCGCTCAGAAAGGGTGAGAGCATCGTTGTTCATTTCGGTGGTTAGGACCAATCCAGAGCGGATTAAGTCAAGAAGTTTTTGGGTGTTGGTATCTGCAACGTTGGTGAGGCCAGCGCCTTGGGCTGCGTTACGTGCAGCTTGTTCCAAAACGGCAATGTTAGCCAAAGATTTGTTGTAGATAGCAGATGAGGCTGGGTCTGTTCCTACACGAACCAGACGGGAACCCGTGCTGATGACGCTAACAGCGTCTTGGGCACGGCCCATGTTTGTGCGAACGATACCGGCAAGTTTGTTGGCAGCTGAGTTATTCAAGACTGTAGCTGGAATTGATGGCATGAGATATTCCTTCCCTGTGATAAGGCTTTTTCATTAAGTGTCGAGAGGCTCTTGAAAAAAGATTGTCCTTTTGACATTAAAAACACTATAGTTCAACTCAAATATTTGCTCAATAGATAATAAAATATAGATTGTTTTTTAGACTATTTTTTTTAAAATTTTTGATAATTATTTAATATAAAACAGATTAAATGATTTTTAATACAGTCAAAGAAAGAAAAAATAAAATTTATTTGTCATTTTTTGCATTGAAGAAATTTGAAATTTTTTCATAGGAAATCTACTTGAAAGATCGATTTTTCCAGTCTAGACTTCCCAAAATTAAAAAAGAAAAGCTTATTTCGAATGTTTTCTGCGTTTTTTGCCTTGCCTTTTCCTCCCATAGATCCCGTGGCATTTTTCTTAGGGTCTTTTCCCATACGCTGGTATGGTCTGGCTTATTTTTTTGGCCTTTTGCTGACATGGCGCTATTGCTTGTCTCTATGCGCTTTGTTTCCGAAAGTGTCTCGCAAACAAATCGATGATTTTTTAGTTTGGGGTTTAGTCGGTGTGATCGTAGGGGGGCGCTTGGGTCATGTGCTGTTCTACGATTTTTATTATTATATCCAAAATCCTTTAGAAATTTTTCAAACATGGAAGGGGGGGATGGCCTTTCATGGAGGCCTTTTGGGGGTTTCCTTGGCGTTTGTCATATATACTCGACGCCACCATATTCCCCTTTTATCTTTCTCTGATTTAACATCTTGCGGCGTTCCCATCGGGCTTTTTTTGGGGCGATTGGCGAATTTTGCCAATGGTGAGTTATACGGAAGGGTGAGCGATGTGCCTTGGGCTGTTTATTTCCCATCTGGCGGATATGTGCCGCGTCACCCAAGCCAACTTTATGAGGCATGTTTGGAGGGCGCGTTGCTGTGGGGTCTCCTTTGGATTGCTGTTAGAATCCCTGTGCTGCGAAGTGAAAAAGGGATTTTGACGGGGCTTTTTTTGGTGGGTTATGGCAGCGCGCGCATTGTGTCTGAATGTTTTCGAGAACCTGAAGCCCTTTGGGAGGTTGGAGGTATTGTTTTAACCTACGGTCAACTGCTTTCCTTGCCCCTCCTTGGGGTTGGGTTATTTTTGATAGCGTTTCCTTTGCTTAAATTTAAACGAAATTTAGCTTAAAGGAGAGGAATGATGTCTGTCTTGGAAGTGCTTCTGCGGGAGCGTATATCCCATGAAGGGCCCATCCCTCTAGATGTTTTTCAAGACATCGCGCTTTATCACCCTCAGGAAGGGTATTATGCCACCCAAACAGTGTTGGGTTCTGGGGGGGATTTTATAACAGCCCCTGAAATCAGCCAGCTTTTTGGGGAAATGGTTGGTATATGCGTGTGGGATAGCCTTCGCCAGATAGGGTTTTCCAAGCCTTTTCATCTGGTGGAGCTTGGTCCTGGTAGGGGTGTTTTGATGGCAGATGTGCTGAGGACCTTAGGCAAATTTCAACAAGATATTTTTAAAAATTTTTCCCTTAGCTTTCTAGAAATAAGTCCCTCGCTACGGGCTCAGCAAGCCTCTGCTATGGCCTCGTTTCCTCTACAGCCTATGTGGGCTGAAACATTGGAAGCAGCAATTGGGCAAGGGGAGGGGCCCTTGGTTGTACTTGCAAACGAATTCTTTGATGCGCTTCCTGTTAAACACTACGAATTTAGAGGTGGACGCTGGTGGGAGTGCGGTATAGCATGGGATTCGACTATCCAGCGCTTTGTGATAGAGCATCTGCCTTTTTCGAATGAAGAGAATCTTGAGATCCCGGGGGAGCCTTTTGAAGGAGCCGTGCTGGAAGTTAGCCCCGCGCGAGACGTTCTGTTTCAAAAGGTGTTACAAGCTTTGGCGACGCGTGGAGGCATGATGTGGATGGCAGATTATGGTTATACTCGGCCCCAATTTGGAGAGACTCTTCAAGGAATTTATCGAGGCGTGCCCAGTCCTATTTTTGAGCAGATTGGAAAGACAGACTTATCGGCCCATGTGAATTTTGCATCGCTGCAAAAACTGACGAGGGCGTCTGGCTTAACGGCGTTTGGCCCAATCCCCCAAGGGGATTTTTTAGAAAATCTTGGGATCCGGGTACGGTTGGAGCAGCTGAAAACCGGCAAAACTTCTGCTGTGCGTGCAGCCTTTGAGGCGGGCTGTGAACGCCTCGTGAGCCCCTTGCAAATGGGAACGCTGTTTCAGGTTTACGGGGTTTCGAACAATGCGAACATGAAGCCTCCTGGATTTTTTCACGAAACCTAACACAAGAAAAGAAACATGTTTTTATGTCTATTATTTGTTACACGTCTGATTTATTGAGCAAGACATCTTGCCTGAGTCACGGTTTTTTTGGGCAAACCGGCGGGGTAAGTGTGGGTCCTTTTGCTTCTCTAAATTGCGCGCGAGGCATGGGAGATGAAGATGAAAATGTTCTGGAAAATCGACGACGGGCCATGGCTTTTTTAGGGAATGAGCACACGCCACTGGTTTTAGCGAAACAAGAGCATGGTACGCATGTCCATGTGGTGGAAGCGCCCTGGCCGTTTAACGCGCCGCCCTGTGCAGATAGTTTAGTGACACGCCAGCCGGGTATAGCTTTGGGCATTTTAACGGCAGATTGTGGGCCTATTCTTCTGGCGGACCCTATTCATAACGTTATTGCGGCTTGCCATGCGGGGTGGCGCGGGGCCTTTGGGGGAGCAATCGAAGCGTCGGTTAAAGCTATGGAAAAATTAGGTGCTGAGAGAAATTCTATTATAGCAACCCTTGGTCCTTGTATTCATCAGCCTTTTTATGAAGTGGATACGGAATTTTATCGTCAATTCGAAGAAAAAGATGCTTCATTTTCTTATTTTTTCCAAAAAAGCAGCAAGGCGGAACATTTTTTGTTTGATCTTCCAAACTTTATCTTAGGGCGCTTAAAAAAACTTGGGTTAAAATCTGTAGATCAAGTCCAAAAAAATACTTACTGTGAAGATTTTTTTAGCCGCCGACGTGCCATTCATCAAGGGCAGCAATTGTACGGTTGCGGGATTTCTATAATTATGCTAAATTCCTGAGAAATTTTTTAGATCTCTTTGAAAAATTTTGGTTTTTAAGAAAAAATTAAAAATTTTGAGTGCACTATGGAAGGTGTCAAAGAGGTTTTTAAAGTGCAATATTAAACGAATCCATTGTGGAATAAAAAATAAAAAGAGTAAGGATCAAGAAAATGAAAAGGTACGTTTTTCTAAGTAGTTTTATTTTAGTCGCGGCGTTGGCTTTGTCTGCGTGTGAGAAGAAAAAAGAAGGGGAGCATCAGCAAGCAGCGCCAGCTGAGCAAAACA
>JBOFKH010000025.1:0-1715 GCA_051657225.1 Alphaproteobacteria bacterium | reverse complement strand
GTGGCAGAAAGCTTTCCACTTAAATCTTCTAAGACGTAAGCCTTCCCTTCACCGTCAACTCCCGCAACGATGATACCTGTCTCGTCACTCCCCGGTCGGTTGGTGGTGGCAGGGTCAATGGCAACTACAATCCGTTTGAGAGGAGGGGCAGGCCCTGACCACGTGATGTGAGACAAAAATTCTTCCCGCCACAGGGCATCTGATTGAGCTTTTTCAAGATATTTTCCCTCAATTTCTTGGAGGCCCAGGCGTGTATGCAGATACGTTTGCTTAAGCATGTCTAAATAGCCTTCAGCTAAATTTTCTGCATTTTCAAACGTAGTTCCCGTGGTGATGTAAACATCGTCTCGCTCCATCAGCTCTTTTAAAAAGCCTAGAGAGCGTGGAGTTGTGGTGATGAGAATGCGAGGGGCATTCCCAAGCCTCAGGCTGAACATCAGCTGATCCCAAACTTCTGTCACATTAGGAAATTTGGCCAGCTCATCAATCCAAGCCGCATCAAATTGAGGCCCGCGCAACTGATGTGGAGCTTGGGCGCTATAAAGAAAAGCTTTTGCGCCACCTGGCCAGGCAACCATCCGCCTGGATGCTTGATAGCGCATCTGCTCATCTTCCGGAGAGATTGACAAAAGTCCGCTTGGCCCTTCCAGCATCACCTTTCGCCCATCATCAAAATTGTTCGCCAACAAGCAAATGCGTTGGTAGATGCCATGGGTTGCCCATCTGCGGACTGTCTCTGCGCCCGTACGGGTTTTCCCAAATCCTCTCCCGGCCAAAATCAACCAAATCCGCCAATCACCCTGGGGAATTTGTTGCTGAGGCCGTGCCTGAAATTGCCAGTTATACTTCAATTTATCCGTTTCACGGCGCTTTTTTTCGACTTCTAAAAGCTTTAGAACTTCTCGGCTAAAACCTGAATTGTGTTGCTGCATAGGGGTAAAAGAAGCTCTTGTCGTTTGTGCCTGTTAAACATCATAGCAAACACGTCCAGCTAAAAAGAATAAAAAAAAAGTTAATGCTATTGTTGTGGCGCAAAAAACCTTATTTTCTCATCCACCACAGGCATATATTCAAAAAATTTCATAAAATCAATCTAAAATTACCCACTAATTGACGATCTTATAATTGTTCATAACAATTAATAAAATTTAAAAAATTCCTATGAAAAAAGCAATTTTATGAATTTAAAACAAAATATTTTATTAGGAATAGCTCTTCTATCTGTGTCCAGCCAAGCTCTAACTATACCAAACAGACCTAACTCAGGTGGAGCACATAATGCAGAAAAAATAACCAATCAGATAAAAAATAATTGTATGGGCCTGAAAAAAAAGGCGCGAAATCAAATTTTAGATCATTGGAAAGCTGAGCCATCAGACACCTCCAAAATCAGCAAATCACAAGCATGGGATAAGGCAAAAGCCTCTAATCTTCTAAAGGGGAATTTGACCCACACGCTTCCCCATTTTTCTCAAATGGATGGAACTGCTTATCTATTTTCTAGACTTGCAGAAGGTGAGCAAGGCATCGGCATGCTTAATGCTGCCAACGCAACAAGGCCAGGGGGTGGATTTGATGGAAATGGCACCGTTCAAGAAGAAATGCTATGTGCCCTCACAACCCTTTACCCTAACCTCAAAGAGGTTACTTATGACATTAAGGATTCAATTATTTCAACCAAGAACGTGAAACCCATTATTGCTTTAAATTCTTAT